>JAITBB010000054.1 GCA_031283795.1 Rickettsiales bacterium | reverse complement strand
TTAGAATACTGTGCCCGCTGCTGTGATATCATCCCCTGTTGTTGACTTGGAAAATTCGGGTACCCAAAATTCTGTGGATAGCCTTGCTGCTGCGTATAGTACTGAGGGGAAGTCTGCGGTTGGTTCCGCTGTTGATTTTGCGGCCATGGTGGTGCCTGCGGTGTCGAGTACCCTTGATTAAATTGTATCTGTGGTGGTGCTATCATCTTTTTGGCTACTCCTATTGCCTGGTCTACGCCAAATCTCTGGCTACAATCGGGATTGAGCATCCCCAGTAGCAACTCTTGCCAGAGAAGTGTGTTTGCCAGAGGCGGGTTTAGGGAGTTGATCTCTTCATTAATAAAATCTATGAAAGCTTGACGTTTACCTGTATCTGGAGAGACTCCCAATAGATCTTGCATTACAAGTGTGTGTAATAGCATCTCAGAAATTCCTTTATTATAATTAGACCGAATAGACTTAACAAATCTCTGCATCACCGGCCCTTTTCCCGACAGAACTTCCAGTATGGTAAGTCCCAGGGCCCATATATCCCGCTTTTTGTAGCTATAGAGAATACCAGAAGTATGGGACTCTGGCGAAAAATATTCTGGCGTTCCCCTCATTGCCGGTTCATCTAGATCATTGAGAGAGGTTTTCGCGGCCGACCCAAAGTCAATGATTGCCATTTCCCCTTTTTTATTACACATCAAATTAGCTGGCTTTATATCTCTGTGGGCAATGCCGTTGTCATGGAGATTCTTCAGACCCTCCAGGAGGCCAAGGGGAGCTTTCTCCATATCAGATCTCAGCGCCTTCTGTTCTTCCTCATCAGCGGATCCTGATATCTTCTCTAGATCTTTCCCATCAAAGTACTCCATTATCACAGCGCTACCTTTGGCGTAGAGAGTTGGTACCAGATATGGTGACAGCCTATCACCCATTCCTGAACAGAATTCTTGGTATATGGCTTCTCCAGAATCCTTCCTCGGTTCACCCTTTAATACCTTAACAATAAGCCTCTTTTGGTCACTGTTCACAGCGAACAGGGTACCCTCACTCCCGCCGCCAATAAATTTAAAATCTTCTGCTCCAAAGGTCTTTCCTGTATACAGTACAGAATTGTTCAGCGCCTCCATGGCTATATCAATTAAACCAGGACACATAACCCCTCCTTATTTTTAGCTGAGAGGCCACCACAGCCTGCTCATTTTCTAATCACTGGTAAGTCTGGTAAGGACTAACTCATATGACTATTATAGAACAAATTTATATCAAAAGCAATGGGTTTAAACTAGCCCAATTCATCATCCTTTCTCCTCTCCTTCGCCTTCACTTTCGCTGTCGCTTTCGTTACCACTTTCATCTCCATATTCATTATCCTCTCCCTCCTCATCTCCATTACCATTTTCATTAATATTATAGTGTGCACTATTGTGCGGGTCTTCTTCGTCCTCTTCGTCTTCTTCGTCCTCTTCGTTTTTATTTGTCATATCTCTATGGGTGTGGGGTTGAATGCTACTGACGCTGCTGCTCAGCTCTTCGTGTGTATTTCTCTGTCGATTTTCAGGCCCACCTACGTCATCTGGCGTCTCCTCCTCCAAATCTTCATCATCATCCACTAGTCCAAGTCTTTCGTTATCGCTGTGTTTCTTCTTATTTTTTTTTCTCCTCCATTTTTGCCGGCTATGGTGCTTCCTTCCACTCTGACGTGCCATTTCTCTGTTGCGATCAGATGATCTTTCTCTTGTAATGTTTGCATTATTGTATATTCTAGCCATTCTATCAAGAAATTGGCGGCTTGCTGACAGTATAGATAGTTTATCTCTTAGCTGTATGTTATCCGGTTGATGGGATGGTGCACGGGAAGAAAATGATAAGATGCCGGGGAAACCGGAGATGGGCTGAAAGGCGGCCGAAGCTGATATGTCGGGGAGCGGTATGCCGATTGGCCCAGGTAGGCTGTTGGAAGAGCTACTTGTCTGAACACTGATTGGACTCTGGGAAATGCTCAGGGTGAGTGTTAGAGTTCCAATTTCACTGTCATGGTTGTTTGGATGGTTCATCCGTACTCTATTTCTCTCCTCTCTTCTGTTTCCTTCTCTCTCCTTTTTCTCCCTCTTTTTCTCCTTTTTTTTCTCTTTCTTTTTCTCACCAGAATTTCCTCCGATTCTACCTCTATTATTTGTCACATTCCTGCTATCCTCTGTTCCGTCTACTCCGGAGCCACTGTGAATGCTGCTCAGCCCTTCATTGGTCTCATCCTGATCTAGATTATATTGGGCCATAGGGCTGCCAGAGACTTGGTTACTCTGTGAGGCCTCGTGACCGTGATTTCCTGGTGCTACAGGTGTTATAGGTAAATTATGGGGTGATACTGTTGGCAGTATGAATGGCTGTTGTCTACTGTCAGTGCTGTAACTGGAATATTCTCTATCTATGTTCTCTTCTTCACCTTCTGTGGCGGGTGAGTTGTCAGATGCAGGTAATTCGAGTGACTCTGGTATGTCACTATGAATGCCTCCGATGCTGCCTGTCCCGCTATAACTGCTGCTCTGCCAGTTCCCTCGTCCTTGATTGTCTCCCCGGCCTTGATCTCCTCTTCCTCGAGGGTATCCCCGGCCCCGATCTTCTCTCCGGTGTTTGAGCATATTCCCCTTCCCTCTGCCGCTAGCAAATGTGGAGCCATTGGGTCCACAGAATAGGCATAGGGCTAGAATAGTAGCGAAGAGACTCCAAATTTTCTTCTTCTTCATAAAAACTCCCTAATAAGTTTGTAAAGAATAGGTAACATTGTCTGTTCTATCATGGACGAAACGACTTATAGCGGACAATATTTCCACTGTAAATAGGCAATATCTACTAGCCAAGTGATAGAATACAAAAATATTTATGCAAGACTTTTTAATCTTTAGGGGAATTTAGGAGTGGGGCATTCTGTCTCCGGGGAAAGCTGGGGGAGGCTGGTTTGCTTGAATATGTGTCCAGTGTGAAGGCATCAGCGACAGCCGAGTGAATTCTTTGAAAACCTTCCCACTGGACTATTTATATTTTTTTTCTAATGTTTTTCTCCGAAGTGATTTTGAGAAAGGAAAGGTTGTCAAAGTATACGCTCTATAGTTCTATTTTTTGTCCCTTTTCAAGGAAAGTGAGGTTTGTTCTGGACGAAATGGAAATAGACTATCAGACCACTGAGGTTAAATTCTGGCTCAGAAATAGGGAATTTCTGATGTTGAACCCAGCTAACGAGGTTCCTGTGCTGAAAAATCTACAGACTGGTGAAGTACTCTGTGACAGTTATCTGATATGTGAGTATATATGTAGCACCGAGAGAGAGACCAGTGAGCTTAATTATTTTGATTTTTTTGGACTGAATCTGGGGGAAAAATATGAGATTCAGAGACTGCACATGTGGTTTGATAAGAAATTCTATTCTGAGGTTTCTAGATACATAATGGAGGAGATATTTATCAGCGGGTTTACCGGAACGGGGCACACAAACACAGACAAGTTGGCTGTGGCTATGAAAAATCTGGAGCTACACATAGGGTATATGGAGCATCTTCTGGGAAGAAAAAAATGGTTAGCATCAGAGTCATTCACTATAGCGGATATAGCAGCGGCAGCGGAACTGTCAGTGATTGACTATCTCGGATATGTAGAGTGGAATGGGCATCCCAAGCTTAAGGAGTGGTATAGGATAACAAAATCGAAAAAGGGGTTCAGAAATATTCTCTATGACAAGATACCGGGCTTTAGAGCTTCGAAGTACTACAGTGAGTTAGATTTCTGACATGGGTAGAAAAACGCCACAGACCAGAAAGATCTTGCCGAGCAGTCTCTTCTATAGATTTATGCTGATGGTGCTGGTACCGATGTTCCTTCTTCAAATTTCATCCCTCTACATATTTTTTCAAAGGTATTGGAATAGATCTATGAGAAAGAACTTGACGGTGCTGATGAGGGAAATTAGGATCATAGACGGAAAATATGACAGTTGTCTGCCGCCGCAGTGCGATAGACAGACTCTGTTGAGAAATGTTAATTTCTCTGAAAATTTTAAGGTGACTCTAGTGAACAGAGAATATCCAGACGTTAGAAATATGGCTATGGATCTGAACAATATTAGGGCGATGCTCTTTCTTGGTCCCCTGCGGCGCTTTGGTGATGATCTCCGCAAGTTAATCTCCAACCGAGTGGGTCTTCTGGAGAGGGATCCCGGCACATTCACTGTGAGTATTCCAAAACCGGAGGGCACTCTGGAATACAGAATAAGTAAGAATAGTATCCTGGTTCCACGGGTGAATCTTCTGGTATTCTGGAATGTTGTTTCCTTTCTGATCATAGCGACCATCGCCTTTTTCTTTGTGAAGAACCAGGTCAGATCAATAGAACTTCTGAAGAACTTTGCCAATGATTTTTCCTATCTGGAGAAGGACAACGGTAGCTTCAAACCGACTGGGGCAAGGGAAATAAGGGAGGTTGGCTGGGCATTTCTGAATGTGGTGAGAAAAATGGGGAATCTTATGAATGCTCGAACTACGATGTTGGCTCAGATATCCCATGATCTGAGGACTCCACTGACTAGGATAAAATTGCAAATAGAGTTTATAAACGACGACGAGATCGTCGTACCTCTGAGGCAGGATTTGGAAGAGATGGAGAGAATGATAAACGAATATTTACTCTTCTCCAGGGGCATCGTGGAGGGTGATTATAGTCTTACGGACATCAGACAGTTCTTCAATGGCATC
>JAITBB010000052.1 GCA_031283795.1 Rickettsiales bacterium | reverse complement strand
CTCCTCCTCCCTATTTTTCCTATTCTTATCTTCAGGGTCAAGTAAGTCCATCTGTCTGGACTGCGCTGGACCTATCCGGTTTTGGAGCGGTTGGCTGGGAAACTGTGTCTGCCACTGTGTAGCCGGGTATTGGAAATTCTGTACCTGTGGTTGTGGAACTCTCTGTTGGCTAGAGGTAGATGATGGTAGTACCTGCGAATATGGATAGCCCTGTGGATAGATTTGCTGTTGCTGTTGGCTGGTATAGTGCTGGGGAGTTTGTTGTTCTTCAGGGTCAAGTAAGTCCATCTGTCTGGACTGCGCTGGACCTATCCGGTTTTGGAGCGGTTGGCTGGGATAGGTTGGTTGTGGTTGCATCTGCTGCTGTGGTTGCGTCTGTGGTGATAAGTACTGTTGACTAGAATGCAGCATCTGTTGTGGTAGTGCTATTCTTTGGGCTGCTTCTAGCGCTTCGTCCACGCTAAACCTTTTTGTGGGATCGGGATTAAGCATCCCAAGCAACAGATTCACCCAGGGCTCTTGATTTGCCAGAGGTGGTTGTATTGATCCGATCTCATCCCGAATGAAATTCAAAAACTCCCGTGGTGCCGATGAAATACTCTCAAATACCTTACTGAGCATGGCAGGGCCACCACAAGATGTTCCATAATTTAATTTGATAAATTCATTCATTATGAGCCATTTTCCCGTCAAAGATTCTAGCAGAGCAAGTCCCAGGGCCCACACATCCGACTTTTTGAGGTCAAGGGTTGGGTACATTAAAAAGAGTTCCGGTGAAATGTAGAACGGCGTTCCAACACGGCTACTTTTTTTCTTCAGACCAGAACCATCAAAAATTTGCTCAGCTAGCCCAAAATCAATAAATACCATCTTCACTCCGTTATACATCATATTAGCTGGCTTTATGTCCCTATGGACAATACCATTGTCGTGGAGACTCTTTACGCCCTCTATAAGATTTAGATAATTCTTCTCTATAGCGGATCTTAGCAAATTCAGCTCCTGTGGGTTTCCCGATTTAAGCCTAGTTTCCAGGTCTTTTCCATTAAAGTGCTCAATTATTATGATATTATCATCAGTGTAGAAAGTTGGCAGTAGATATGGTGATAACTTGCCGTCCATTGTTAAACAGAATTGTCTATACAAAACTTCTCCAGAATTGTTTACTCCTCTATTTAGCAACTTAACGACGACATTGCCCACCGGATATCCGTAATTTACGGCAAATACGTTGGAACAGCTTCCCTTACCGATTTTTTGAAAATCTTCTACCCTAAAGGTTCTTTCCGGGCACAAATTAGATCTGTTTAGTGCTTTCGCAGCCATTTCTTTCTCATTATCCATAAGTCCTCCTTTCTGTTTAACAACTAAAACCACCACGATCCACTCTCTTTCCGGCTAAGAGCGGTCTGGAGCAATTGGTATACACAGAATACTGTGTATGCATAAATAGTCAAGGTTAAAGATAACTTTTGATTGACCTCTAGACTCAAAAAGCTAGAACAGTCATATGAAAAACAAGTATATGAACCACTCTCATATTTCAGAAAGTAGGTTCCGTGATATTATCCATCTTTTTGTGGCTAATTTAGAAGCAACTCAGATTGTAAAAATCACCAAGATCAGCCGACCAACAATTAATGCAATTCTGTTGCGAATTCGCAACAGAATTGCATTAATGGCAGAAAAAGAGTCCTACTTTACCGTTGGTGAAATAGAAATAGATAAAAGCTATTTTGAGATGAAAGCTATTTTGGAGCTCGTAGAGTGAGAGGTAAGAGAGGAAGAGGAGCTGGAGGTAAAACTAAGGTTTTTGGTATGAAAAAAAGAGATGGAAAGGTCTACACTCAAATTGTCAAAAACTGTTCTGCCGTAGAATTAGTTCCAATTATAGAAAAGTTAGCCCTAACTGATTCAACCATATACTCTGATGAGTGGAAGAGTTATGATGGATTAGTAAATGCTGGCTATAAAAAGCTCTATAGAGTAAAGCACAGTGATGATGTTTTTGCTAATGGTGAAGCCCATATGAATTGGATAGAGAACTTCTGGGTTATAACAAAGTCAAGAATGGCAAAATTTCGTGGAATTCGCCAGATAAGTTCTATTTACATTTAAAAGAAACTGAGTTTAGATTCAACCATAGAAAAGAAGACTTTTACACATTATTATTAAACGAGTTTAGAAAAAATCCCCTCTAAAGTTATCTTGAACCATAGTCAATATTATAAAGTGAACGGCGGGGACCAACTTCCATTTTCTGTTTTATTCTTCGCCAACCACCCGCCGGGCTACCCGCTCTCCAATCCCTTTATCGATGATTAACTTCCTGCGGAAGATATACTGCCTTGGAGTTTTGATGTTATCGATCAAATAAAAAAATAGAAAGCAGTCCCGAATCTTTGTGATTTGTGTTGATTTTAAATAAATTTTGGATAAAATCCCGCCTAAGATGATTTAAGTTATTCTATGGTGAAGGTTAGTATGGTTTTGTGGCTTATAGGGATAGTTTCGGCCCTCTTACTTCTATTGAAGTTATTTGTCGGCGGGGGTTATCCGGGAAACATCGGTAGCAGGAGGAGCGATGGAAGTATGAGTGATACGCTTGAGTTAAAGAATATTGTGCACGATATGGAAATCCTGAGGACAAAGTGTAGTCCTGTTGGGAACATTGACAGCAGAACTTTGAAAAATCTGGATCAAATGCTGGAGATTATGTATGCCAACGGGGGCATAGGACTGGCGGCAAATCAGGTGGGACTGACGGACAGAATCGTTGTCATAGACCTCTATGAGAATGGAGTTAGAAGGCCTATGTACCTTATAAATCCAGAGATCATAGAGAAGTCAGAGGAGACAAAATTCGGACCGGAGGGATGTTTGTCCATACCGGTGAGTGAGAAGAGCGATGTCAGAAGGTCGGTCCGGATAAAGGTGAAATATCTAGACAGGAACGGAAAGGAGATTATCCTGAATGCTACCGGACTACTGGCGATCTGCATTCAGCATGAAGTAGATCATCTTGACGGTATTCTGTATATAGACCATCTCTCTAAGGCTAGAAGGGACTTTGTGGTGGACAGGACAAAAAACAATGTAAGACGTCTGGAGAAGGCGAAGAAGAACTAGAGTTCAAACTCAGGCAGCTCTCAATATGCATTTGTTTGTTGGGCTCGGCAACTGTGGTAGGAATTTTGAGAATACGAGACATAATTTTGGTTTCCTGTGTGTAGATTCTATCAGAGAGAGATATGGTCTGGACTCGAGAAGGGTCAAGTTCAATGCTGAAATATTCACTGGAGATGTAGAGGGTTGGAATCTGATCATTGCCAAACCGACAACATTCATGAATAATTCAGGGGCTGCCGTAGCGCGAATAAAGTCATTCTATAGAATTCGGAATGAGGATATTTTCGTATTCCATGACGATCTAGATCTAGAATTCTGTAGAATCAAAACAAAAACTGGTGGCCATAGTGGCGGCCACAATGGCCTAAATAGTATAGACAGCATGATAGGCAGGGACTATAATAGAGTCCGGTTGGGCATAGGAAGACCAGAAAATAGGGAAGAAATACACGACTTTGTCCTTAGCAGATTTACCTCCGATGAGATGGAGATGGTCAACAGACTCAATTCACTAATCTGCGACAGTATTCTGGACCTTTTTAACAGAAGAGAAAATTTTCTCAATAGAATAGTGGCGGGTAGTAGACAATGATTCCATCTATCCATCACCATTCTTCCTTTGCCCCCTGAGGTCGGAGGCCATCCTATCCAGAACCTTGTTGGCGAAGGCAGTGTAGTCCTTGTCACAGAATTCCGCCACAATGTCAACATACTCACTGACTATAATTTTTCCAGAGAGGTTTGAGTTGGTCAGTTCAAAGTGGGCAAGTCTTAGACTCTGGAGCACCATACTGTCGAGCCGGCTAATACTGGAGCCGTCATTGAGATAGCTGACAATTCCGCTGTCCAACTTTTCAATGGTGGCCAGAACACCCTTGATAAGTCCAAGGGTAAATCTGCTTCTATAGACCTTAGTGTACACACTTCTACCGTCCCTACCCGTAAAGTTGGGAATAATGAAGTGGTCGTTTAGTGTTTTTAAGAGTGATTCCACGTTTCCATCATCATTTGCCGGGTCATAGTACATAGAAAGTACCTGGCCGGCCACTAGTCTGGCTACACTCTTTTTTGACAGCACCTCGTTTTAGATGTGGATGGATAACATGTTCCCAGGCTAGAAGGTTTTTTTAATTTTTAAACAACCCATGGCCATCATCCTTTAAAAAATTATTATTTGCCCTTTATTCCTTCTTTCCTTCTGACCCGAAAGGATGGTTTATTGTTATCCACCTTCTTGTACTGTAGGCTGTTATTTCTGGTGGAAAAAACCTCTAAAGATTTCAGTTTATCTCCTGTGCCACTCACTACACTGTCTGTTTCCGGTTGCCTATTTTTGTCTGGCCTCCGCCTAAGTACATTTATAGTTATTTTTGACCCTTCTGACAGCGGTTTATCTTTTCCCCCATATCCAAAATTTGACAGCTGTCCACCTACTCCTAAATGTGTCTTCTTCGTCTCCTCCTCTATTTTTTTGTCCAGTTCCTCTGATTCTCCCTCTGTTTTTGCCTTTTTCTCGTTTAGTTCAGTATGCTCTTTCCTAATTCCTTCCTCTGTTATCGCATGACTTTCCCCATCTTCCTTTTTTTCTTCCTTTTTCTCTTCTTTTTTATTCTTATCATCGATATTTATTGGTCCGTGTTCCTCTTTTTTGCCTTTAAATTCTTCTTTTAGTTTATGGAACTTGTCTACACACTCAGTCAGATTCAAGATCTGCTTTTGTTTTTTACGCAGCTCTCCTAATGTTTCCTCCAATACTTCCCCATTTTTATTTTTCACGACATTTTCTGGATTATGTCCTGGATCTGGCTGCGACTCATTTATTTTTAGGTCTGATTCTGACGCCGTCATCTTTTTCTGCTGCTCATTCCTATCTCTCGCAAGCTTACCTACCGCCTCGTGTATATCCTCTCCCAACTTCAGCTTCTGCACTTCCTCTAGTTTATCCTCACGGTTTTTTATTTCTCCACGTATTTTATTGATGTCGGCATCTACGGTTGTGGTGGTGTTTTCAGATCCCACCAGAGCCAGATCTAGAATTTTCTTTCTAGATTTCAGACGCTCCAGTTCACCTTCAAAATACCTTAGTTTGCTGTATAGGTGATCGCTTCTTCTACTATGAATAATGGTTTGGTTGGAACTATCTACTTCCGGATCCTGTCTAGAATTCCTGCTATTCCGAATATCTTTCTCTTCCGCGTCCGTCAGCTGAGTCTGATATTGTGCCACTGTCCTATCAATGGCCCTTATTTTTTCGACCATTTTAACAATTGATTCATATGCCAACATATTATCCTTGTTTTCCCTGTAGAACTGAATATTTTTCAAAGTTTCAGTAATAATTTCAGAGCTTTTATCGTCCATCTTTCCTATTCTTCTTTCGTCGCTCCATTTCAGTTTTGAAGTACTGTGCATCCCAGTGGATTTCGCAGCAGCCACCGCTGCCGCGCTACCAGCTTTCAGAAGGGAAAATTTGAGAACATTTTCTAGTAAATCCGTATCGCCTACGATGTCTCTAGACTTTATTTTATTTTCCCTCAGGATATCAGTTAGTATAAGGCCGATTTTCTTCTCTCTAGCCTTTCTAGATAAAGATTCTATAAAATCCAATGATCCTTTTAGACTATTGGTATTTTTATTAGATTTCAGTATCTTATCCTGTTCCTCTTGACTCTTGGTACTCCAGGCTCTCAACTCACTTTGGTCTCCACAGAAATTTCCCCCATGTGCCACAAAGTATTTTAATTCATGTATGCTGTATCCGACTATTTTTCTGATATCCGTAGAAGGAATTTGAATATTTTTTTTAAGTAATTTCCCATCTAATTTGCTGTTTTTCTCTATATATGTATAGAGGTCAAAATACTTTTCATTTTCATTTTTGTATTGAATTTTATCCCCACTCGTTCCAGCGGCTTCGATTTCATTAATTCTGGATATAACCTCATCCAGAAATATTATTGTTTTGTTCACGCCATCGATTGTCTGTTTGTATGCTGCGATATTATGTTCTTTGATTTCCTCTGCAGCTCCGGTAAATTTCTGATACCCCTCCCGGGCTTTGTGTTCTGCGGAGATCATGTTATTGCTGTACATGTCGTACGAATCCTGATAATCTGAAACTTTCTTCCCGTTTTTGATATCCCTACTAATAGTTTTGGTTAACGTCAGACGTTCTTTCTGTTTCTGCCCAATCATTATTTTAAAATTGCCCCTGGAGTCCTCCTCCATATTCTCCTGTGATAATGCCTCTGATCCAACCTCTTTTTTCTTAGGCAAACCACTTTCGGCCCGCACCAGATTTTCCTCGTTTTTCAGGGCTAATTCATAGACCTTTAAATGTCTAACTATCTCATCACAGTAGGTAGACCCCAGATGTGTATATGATTCACTCTTCTTTATGGATTGTAGCAGCGCTTTAATATCATTATCCTTAAATCCATTTTTTTTCATTTTCAGAATCAATTCATTTTTGGAATAGTTAACAGCTGCTCTTGCTTCCCTCAGTGCTTCGAGGCTCCGGATCTTTTCTATGAATTCGTCGTTACTTGAGAACGCTTCACTGGTCCTGATAACCAGATCTGTGTTCTTATCCAGTTTGGTCATATCTCCACGTCTATTTCTGGCGGTGTACTGTTTGATCTGGGCAATATCTGGAGTGTTATTACTGTAAATCATTTGTTGTTCAACTCCAACACTGAATTTTCCAAAATCTCCTCCCACACAGTTGCTCTTACTGTAGAGCATCAGCACTCTTCCATCTATCGCAGGATTATATTCTTTCTCGAGGCATGCTTCATTGAAATCCTTTGAAATAGTAAATTCATTTTTATCATTCATTTTAAGACAAATCAATTTGTTATCAGCATCTCTGAAGAGTATCATCCTAATGCCGCGATTAACTAGTCCTAGTTTTTCCCTATGTAATTCCTTACTACCATTTGTATCCGAATTGACCTTGCCTATCATATTGGCGATACTTTCAAGATCCTCCGGATTCACATCCGGCAGTAACAACTGAGTTCTGTAGGCAGTTTGGCTAAGATCTTTTCTAAGATTCTTAAACATATCATTATCATCGCCAATTAAACCTAGTCTGTGTCTTGGTATTGCTTCATCCGTCCCGGTGATAGGATTCGTACCCAGAATATGAAAATCCCTCAGACTATCTGTGAAGGTTTCTCTTAGACTTTCGTATTTTTCAATGTCCGCTTTGTTTCTATTCACCTCAACACCACATTCCATTTCATTCTTCAGTATACTGATATTTGGTGTAGCACTAACCATCATCAGTTGGCATTTTAGCCCATTCTCTGTCAATCCGGTCAAAAGCTTATTGACAGCACTGAATACTGGCTCCGGTAACTGATGGTACTCATCTACGGCCAGTACAATGTACTTGGAATCGAGCACGCCACTTATTGTCAACCTTCCATCGACAAACGAAAAACTTGGAGGTCCGTCACTGCCGCCCTCTCCTGGCGAATCGCCCGCGAATTCCTTTAATTTTTCATTGAGTTTAGTTAAAATGCTATTCTGAGCCTCGTCTTTGGTTATTCCTCTATAAAGATCCGTTAGAACAAGATTAATAAATATTGTTCTAACGGGGCTAATTTCACTGTTAGTAAAATTTATCTGTTCCGTTGGCTTATCTGTGCGGTAAATAGGCTCTCCATAGGTTCCATCCAGACAGCCTGGAATGACTGTGTTAACCATAAAACTCTTACCCTCCCCAGGGCCCAAAGCCACGGCTATGGACCCACCAGCTCCGGGATTCCTCATATTTATATCTAAGTTCCTAACTATCTCTCTCTGATCATTTGTTAGACCTCCAATGAATAATAGATTGTTGGACGTTATAATGGGTTGTGCACCATCAAACTTTTCAGCTATCGCCGGATTTTTTTTGGCATTCTCCACCATTATATTGTGTTTTAGCTTAAGATTAATCAAACAACCTAAGCTTATATTTTTAGATAGATCATTTAATTTCTCCCTGTCACTGCCATCTGTTTCCGTTAGACTAGTGGTGTTTACCAGTATGGATTTAATAGCATTCCCAAGAATTCTGGCTCTAGCCTTTAAAAAGGCTTTATTTTGTTGGACTCTGTATAGCTCTAGTGACTCATTGACTCCTTCTTTTTTTTCATTTAGTACGGTGTTTACCGCAAGAGCTTCAGCTTCATCAATAGTTAGGTTATATTTCTGTGATATTTCCTTTATTAATTTGAGAAAATCTGCTACCTCAGCCTTGGCAGTTGCGCCATCGGCGCCGGTGAATTCACCATCCACCGGTCGTTTGGAGGAGCCCGTCTCATACACTTTTTTCCTAAAGCAATCCCTGAACCATGCATCCACTTTAGAGGAATTTATATCGTCCAAATTGCTTATTTCTTTGAAATCAGCCGACTTCGAGACCGCATCGACCAACTGATTTATCTTATCCAGAGTGGAGAGAGTGCCAATTATACCTTCCTCTTCATTACCCCCCTGTGTTGGTTCCAATTGTTCATTTATCTTTTTGCGTTCTATAGCTGCTCGTTTTTTTTCCCCATCTTGCGTAAAATTTGTCCATCTATTGACGGGTTTTTTGAAAAGAATTGAGTAACCCTTAACCCTATTGTTTATTTTTTTTCTAATCTCCTCTTCGACCTTTTTAAGGTCTTTAACCAATTGTTCTTCTTTCTTTCTTTTCTGTTCTTCTGCCTCCCTATCCTTTTTCTCCTCCTCTTCATCTTTTTTTCCTTTTTCTTTCTTCTTTCCTTCTTCTCCCGTCCCTTCTTTTTCTTCCCGCAGAGAAATGTCTGCAGATATCATCTCGCCACCTAGATATTCGGCATTAGCCCCCAGCACCTCCTCTGGATCAAAGTTAGCGTCAGAGACATCGTTATCAAAATCTACACTGTTAGATCGTTCTGGCGGATTATCTAGTTCATTATCCTGATACTTCTCGTCATCAAGATCTACACTGACAGTTAGTTCTGGCGGATCATTATTATCCATACTGAGATCTTCTTGATTCTCTGGACTGTTTTCAAAAGCAGCATTGTGGACTTTTGGAATCACTACTGTTGGCGGCTTTTCCCGTGTTGAGTCGTCAAATTCTTCCAGAAGGCCGCTACTATCTCTTTCCTGGAGATTATTATCAGAACTATCGCCAACTTCATCCTGCTCATCGGGTTTCTTCGGCATATCCTGTTCCTTTTCAATTTTTTGCTCTTTCCGAAATTTATTGATATAATAGTAAAAATCAATACTCTAAAGATTGTTAGGGGGCTATTTTCCGCTTATTACTTTCGAGCGACAGAAATGTAAAAAAGCCTCGGGGACCATTGTATTCATATTCTCATATTCTCAACGGGAATACGTGAGCTGCTCAGCCGACAACTTCTATAAATGCCCATGGAGGATAAACAATGGCCCGCTGGAGATAGACAATAGAGGTCAATTTTACCATCTGTTCAACACCCCTATCATTTTGAGGGAATAATGCCTGCCGTTAAAAAAGTTGAACAGAAAAAGAATACTCTGTAGTCCAATTGACAAAATTAAGCAGAGAGTTAGCATGGCAAAAACACGGTTGTTTATGAATAGAATAATAGCCATAGACGGTCCGGTGGCCTCGGGAAAGGGAACTTTGGCTAAGAAGTTAGCAAAATTCTATGGTCTACCATATCTTAATACGGGTGGCCTCTATAGAGCAATAGGGCTCCATCTACTGAGAAATTCCATCGGAGACTCTCTAGATAAAGATAAAATACTGGTCCTAATGGATGGCGCTGATTTCTCTAATCTGGATAACCCAGATCTCTACGCGGAGGAGGTTAGCGCGATTACATCCAAGATAGCGGTGATTCCGGAGGTGAGAAAATTTTTGTTCAACCTTCAGGTGGATTTTGCTAACCAGGATGGTGGCGCTGTACTCGATGGAAGGGATATAGGCACCGTCATATGTCCCGGAGCCAGCTATAAGTTCTTTATTATGGCCTCTGTCGAGGAAAGAGCCAGGAGAAGGTACAGGGAGTTGCTTCTAAGAGATAAAAGCATTGACTATAATGAAATTCTCTCTAGTCTGAGGGAGAGGGATAGGAGAGACAGCGAAAGGGCAGACTCGCCTCTGAAGAGGGCCGAGGACGCCAGGGAGGTCGATACGACCAGCATGGGTATCGATGAGGTGTTTTCCTATGTCCGGTCGTTTATTAGGTTTTAGACCATTAGGCGCCTGAGGATTAGGGGGTCCTCAGAGGCAGGCGAGGTCTAGTCTTGTTTATTAATACCCTATCTGAAGAAAAATGGCAGATTTTGACTTTGAGGATTTTGAGGATCTATTGGACCAGTATGACTGTGGAATAGCAGTCTATAACGAGGGCGATGTGGCCCAGGGTACCATCATAGACATAGATAATAAGACAGTTACTGTGGATATTGGTGGTAAGACTGTCGGCTATATACCACTGTCAGAGTTTGCCGGCGAGAGTGTGTTGGTCGGCGACCAGGTGGATATATACATCGAAAAAATAGAGAACAAGAAGGGAGAACTGATTGTCAGCAGAGAGAACGCTAGAAAATACCAGAGTTGGAATAATCTGAAGAAGTGCCAAACAGAAAATAAAGTTATAGGGGGTAAAATTCTTGGTAAGGTGAAGGGCGGCTTAGCTGTGG
>JAITBB010000018.1 GCA_031283795.1 Rickettsiales bacterium | reverse complement strand
ATCTCGGCCGACCCTGCCCCTAAGCTGGTATAGCTGGGCTAGCCCAAAATTATTGGCTCTATAGATTATCAGGGTATTGGCTAGGGGGATGTCTATGCCGTTTTCCACTATGGTGGTTGCAATAAGGACCTTGCGAACCCCATCGTAGAATTCGTTCATTATTCTTCCAGACTCTTCGCTGCTCATCCTGCCGTGTATCACATAGTATTCTAGATCCGGCATGGAGGTCTTCAACCTAGCTTTTATTTCCCCTATGTCAACGATTCTTGGAACCACAATGAATACTCGACCGTTTCTAGCAAGTTCTCTCTCTATGGCCTCTCTCATCCGGCTATCTCCGTATTCGGAGACGACGGTCAGCACGCTGTTTCTGTTGGGCGGTGCTGTGGCTATCAGAGACATATCTCTGATGCCAGCCATGGCCATTTGAAGTGTTCTTGGAATCGGAGTGGCGGTCATCGACAGCACATGGGAATTTAACTCCAGTTCCTTTAGCTTCTCCTTCTGGTCCACTCCGAATCTCTGTTCTTCATCCACTATGACTAGACCAAGATTCTTGAATTTTATTTTTCTGCTAAAAATCACGTGGGTGCAGATAACTATATCCACCAGACCCTCCTCCAGCTCCATCTTTATCCTATTCACTTCCGATTTTGAATTATATCTGGATAGGCTTCTGATCACTAGGCCCGTGTTCCTAAATCTTTCCAGGAACTTATCATAGTGTTGTCTACAGAGCAGTGTAGTGGGCACCACCAGAGCCACCTGTCCTCTACCCTCGCTTCCGGCCACTATAAAGGCAGCTCGCGCTGCAACCTCCGTCTTACCGTAGCCCACATCGCCACAGAGCAGCCTATCCATAACAACGCCACTGGACAGATTGCCTTTGATGTCCTCCACGGCTCTCAGCTGGTCCGGCGTTGGTTCAAATTGGAAATCATTGCAGAATTCACAGTACTCTCCGTCGTTTACGGTAAAGATCTGCGCCCTTTTCAATTTCCTCGCACTGGCTGTAGCTATGAGTTTACTGGCTATATTTCTTATTTTTTCTCTGACTCTTGCTCTCTTTTCCACCCAGCTCCTTGAGCCCAGAGAGTCTAGTCTTAGAGAGGGGTCGTACTCTCCGTACTTTGTTATCAGATCACAGTTCTCCACAGGGACCAGCAGAGATGTGCTGTCTCTGTACTCTATCTTTATGAAATCACTCTCGCCACCATTGACTCTAATGGTCTCCAGGCCAACGAATTTGCCCAGTCCATAGTCCGAATGGATCACAAGGTTACCACTTTTTATAGAGAACTGTTCCTTTAGAATCCTATCCAGAAACCCGGCCAGATTACTCTGATCTGTACCTTCATTCCCTAGAATATCATTTTCCAGTATTGTTGCTACCGACATACCAACTAAAACAACTCCTTACAAACAAGAACTCGTCCCTTTCCTAGAGAAAAGGGATATGCCATTTGTCTGGCCCAGATGAACTCCCTGCCAAGGCAGGGAAACCCTCACACAGTAAAGTTTTATTTTTAATAATCAATCCAGATGTACATGTCTGCGTTGGGATTGCCCGGATCGTTGGCCATATGGCCTTATCCATCAATAGTAGGTTTGACTCCGGTATATCTAAGGCGCATACGGTAAAATTTTTTGTTGATTTTTTAAATGGTTTCCCTATCAAGAGAGAAATTTTATAGAGATATGAACTTTAAGAGAGTTTTATTTAAAGTTTCTGGCGAGGTTCTTATGGGAGATAAGGGCTTTGGCTATGACGCCGGTGTTATGGCTAGACTGGCTGATGAGGTGTCCCGGATGTACAGATCCGGGTTGCAAATATGTATGGTGATTGGAGGGGGGAATATATTCAGAGGCGTACCTAGAATTAACTCCAGCTCCGAGAGTATGATCGAAAGGGCAAATGCGGACTATATGGGCATGTTGGCTACCGTGATGAATGGAATAGCGCTACAGAGCTTTCTGGCCCGTGTTGGAATCCCGGTTGAAATCCAATCTGCTCTAGAGATTGAGAAAATCTGTGGGAGCTACAACAGAAAACAGGCCCTAGAATATGTGGAACAGGGAAAGGTGGTCCTGTTTGTGGGTGGAACCGGTAACCCATTCTTCACCACGGATACGGCTTCAATCCTCAGAGCCTCGGAGATGCACTGTGACGTTGTTCTTAAGGGTACACAGGTCGATGGTGTCTATAGCGAAGACCCAAAAATTGTTCCAGGGGCAGAGAGGTACAGAACAATAACCTTTGACGAGGTTCTCAGCAGGAACATAAGCATTATGGATCAGACCGCCTTTGCTCTGGCCAAGAGTAACAACATGCCAATAATAATTTTTAGACTCATGGGAGAGAATTCAGTGATGGATACTCTGTCAGACAGCAGTAAATATACTCTCGTATCCAATTCCGTAGTGGTAGAGAAGGCGGGCAAATAGCTCAGCCTGGGGGATATGGGTAATGCGGCCAGATCCGCTAACTAATTGGAGAACAGAATGTCAGACAAAAAGATAGATCTAAGGCTGAGACAGATGGTGGATAATATTGAGCACCTAGAGGAGGAGAAGAAGGAACTCTCCTCCCAGGTCGCTGAAATCTATAGGGAGGCTGCGGCACTAGGTTTTGAGCCTAAAATAATAAGAAAAGTCATAGGGATCAGAAGGAGAAATATAGATGATCTGAAGGAGGAGGAAGATCTTGTGGAGATGTACAAGAGCTATCTTGGTATGCTCTAGTAGAGATCTCTCGCTCCATTCCTCATAAATTCGTCGACAAACTCCCGGTAGTTCCTGTTTTCTATGTGCCTCCTCATGGCGGACAGAAGGGCCTGGTAGTGGCTGATATTGTGCTCTGAAAGAAGTATGGCTCCCAGTAGTTCGTGAGTTCTAAAGAGGTGGTGAATGTAGGATCTGCTGTGTTGCCTACAGGCAGTACAGACACATTTGGAATCAATGGGACTTGAGTCGCGGCCGTATCTCGTGTTTTTTATGTTGATGACTCCGTTTCGTGTGAAGGCCTGGCCGTTTCTTCCACTTCTGGCCGGCAGTACACAGTCAAACTGGTCCACGCCGCGCAGGACAGAGCCAACTATGTCAATGGGTTTACCAACTCCCATGAGATATCTTGGTTTGTCCTGGGGCATCATTGGAACCAGATAGTCCAAGACACTGAACATCAGTTCCCAGCCGTTGTCTATGGACAGATCACCGCCTATGGCGTAGCCATCAAAGCCAATGTCCACGAGACCACCGATGGATATCTCTCTGAGATCCCTATCAGCTCCTCCCTGCACTATGCCATAGAGTCCATAGCCGATCCTAGGGACAAATGCGTCTCTACTACGTCTTGCCCATCTGAGGGAACGTTTCATAGCCCTTTCTGTGTAGTCTCGGTCAGCTGGCTGTCTAACGCATTCGTCTAGTGCCATGGCTATAGTGCTATCGAGACGGTGCTGGATTTCTACAGAAAATTCTGGAGTCAGACTATGTTTTCTGCCACTCAGATGGCACGAAAAATCAACTCCATTCTCTCCTATTCTATTTAGTCTACTCAACGACATGGCCTGAAATCCGCCACAGTCTGTCAGTATGGGTTCGGGCCAATTCATAAATCTGTGGAGCCCGCCCATATCCTCAATTACTCTATATCTATCCTGTATCATGAGATGATAGGTGTTCGAGAGAATGATGTCTGTGCCACATCTTCTGAGCTGGTCAAAGTGCATAGCCTTCATAGCTGCGACTGTGGCTACTGGCATGAAAGCTGGAGTTTTTATATCCCCATGTTTCGTATGTAGTGTGCCGAGTCTTGCCAGACCATTCTTCTCAAAGTCTAACAGGTCTTGCCGAATCTCTAATCCAAATTCCACTTTGGTGTGATCAAATTTCCATAGGAAACCTAGAGTGTTCTCATTTAAAAGCAAAGAGGTTTAATCAGTTCGAGATTTACAAACCATCGTTGCTATTTCCATTCTGGGTCAGGTGCCAATCCAGGGCCCGGAATGACCAAAATCAAACGATGCCCCTAGATTTCCTCTGCTTCTCCATCCGGTCTTTTTTCTATCGAGGTTCTCAGGTAATGCTGAATAGCATGAGTTATTGGGAAATGTATACTTTGAAAGCTATTTTTCTTGAATTTAAACGAAAACATTCTAGGAATGGCCCATTCTTTATCTAAATTTCTCATCGTCTATGTTAGAAAATTTTTTTAATCCTAGAAGTATAGCCGTTGTTGGTGTATCGGCAGAATCCACGAAACTCGGGTCTGTTGTGTTTAATAATATCATAGCCGCTAAATACAAGGGTGAATTGCATGCCATAAATCCTAAAAATGCTGGTCAACAGCTCTATGGGAAGCACTGCTACGCCAGTGTCAGAGATGTGCCCGGCAGTTTGGATCTTGTTGTGGTGGTTGTGCCCAGCAAACTGGCCATGGGCGTAGTTGATGACTGCGTGGCGAAGAGGGCAAAGAATATCAGTATAATCACGGCCGGCTTTGGCGAAGTGGGGAATCACGAACTGGAGGATGCCATTGCCAGTAAATGCAAAGATAATGGAATAAATTTGCTTGGTCCAAATTGCCTGGGACACATATCCACACACAATAACCTAAACGCCAGCTTTGCTGATGGTTTTCCTAGAAAAGGTACCATTGCATTCATCTCCCAGTCTGGCGCCTACTGTTCAGCTATGCTGGACTGGGCAAGAAAGAAAAAAATAGGTTTTTCTCATTTCATATCCATAGGTAATAAGGCTCTCCTATCGGAAACTGAACTGCTTCAGGCTCTAGCAGATGACAAGAGGGTATCAACGTTCATACTGTACCTAGAATCGCTGAAGAATGGACAGGAATTCTTGAAAATTGCTCGGGAGGTTGTCAAAACAAAGCCGATAATAGTGCTTGAACCGGGGAAATCATCCAAGGCCCGGGCTGCCAGTTTGTCTCATACCGGTAATCTGGCGCCGGACTATAGAATTTTGGAGTCCGTATTCCGAGAGACTGGCATAGTGCAGGCCCATAACACAAGGGAGTTATTTGGTCTGATTGAAGTTCTGCACTATTGCAAACACTCGAATTTTGGTGGGAAAATTGCCGTTGTCACCAACGCAGGAGGGGTAGGTGTTCTATCGAGCGATCTCTGTGAGGAGAACGGTCTAAATATGGCTGAACCATCCGAACAGACCCTGGAGAAGCTAAGAGCGGTTCTGCCGCCCGAAGCGGCGCTTAAAAATCCTATAGATGTTATAGGTGATGCAAAAGCAGATAGATATGAAAATGTTCTGAATGTGCTCTGTGAAAGTGGAGAATATGAAAATATACTGGTACTTCTTACACCCCAGATGGTTACAGATCCGGTGGGTACGGCGGAGTCTATTGTGAAGATCTCAAAGGGGTCTGACAGGGTGAATATATTCACATCATTCCTAGGTGGAGAACGGATAAAGAAAGGTGTGAAGATTCTGGAGAGTAACCATGTAGTCAATTTCGAGTATCCAGCCGATGCGATAGGACTGCTTGGTCTTCTAAAGAGAAGGATACCCGGCGGGACTGGAAATATTCCGTTGAGAAGTGTCGATGTGGCCAGAGGGGTTCCCAGAGATCTGGAGGACGCCGTGGATGATGCAAAAGGACGGAGTCTGTCCAGCCTACCGATAGAGACTGTTAACAGAATTGTCGAACACTATGGGATTGACTGTCCAAGATCTGGCCACTTTACCGATAGGACCAGAGCTCTAGATTTCTGTAGAACGCTGTTTCCAAAGCCGGTTGTGCT
>JAITBB010000006.1 GCA_031283795.1 Rickettsiales bacterium | reverse complement strand
CTATGAAATGTAAATATTGTTTAGGCGAAAGAGTAAAGTGCAATGGAAAGAAGTATGGTAAACAAAGATATTATTGTAATGACTGCCATAGATCATTCAGTCTTGATGATGCTAGGGTTAAAAGAGACTTCAATCAGAAGATAATTTGTTTAATACTCTATGTTCACAATGTGTCTCTGAGAAGTATTCAGAGAACAATAGAACTATACTTCAATACCACCATATCCTTTGGACTCATTGGAAAATGGATAGGATCTGCTTCAAAATTACTCTGGTTTGATACGGAGAGAGAAAAAATAAAAGAGAAACCAAAAACCATAGAGATATTAGAATTAGATGAACTCTATTCTTATTTCTACAACATAAAAAAAAACAAAGGGAACAGGTCAAAATATGGACTGCTGTTGATAGAAGAAGAGGTAAGGTTGTTGCATTTGAAACAAGTATAGACAGCAACAGAAATGAATCCGTAATCTGCAGAAAACTAATAAATAAAGTACTCAGTAATTGTTCAGGAGGAGATTCGGATAATTCATCCAGCTACAACAATACAATTCTTGGTCAAAACAGAAATAAAATAGAAACAATAGCCACAGATGGTAACTGGAGCTACTCTAAACTAATAGGCTGTAGCTATAGAAAAACAGTAAAGATAAAGAAAGACAAAAAAGGAAAATATCTAAGGGACAGAGATGGTAAACTAATAAAGGAAATAACGGAAAAGAACTATAGCAGAGAAAAAAGAAAAAATAACCCACCACCTCTAGACTGTGACAGACACGTAGTAGACAAAGCAGAGACATGTCTAGTGGAATGTTTTAATGCGAGTCTCAGAGGTAGATTTGCTAGATTCAACAGAAGAACAAAAGCATTCAACAGATCACCCATAGCTATAGAGGAAGCAGTATTTCTCTGGCTGAACAGAGCAACACTGCTATCCAACCTGGGAAGATACGGTGGTCATTGTACCTCTGGTGTGGACTACAGTCTAGCTGAAAATGTTAAAACCCCGAGACGTTATATTTTTCACAGAAAGACAATTACCAATGAGAACACCGAAGAGAGAGTGGCCTAGTATGGGTGGTAGGGTTGTTGGAGATGAAAGCAATAAATAGAGGTCAGTCCCCTGATCTGTTCAAAAATATTGATAATTATTAATTTGCCGCTAGCATCTGGTTCCGTAATGACCGATGGGGTTTACGATGAATCTTGGAAGAGAAGAGGGAATTTTCAAAACCCTCTACAATAACATAGACGGGCACTCTATATCCTGCAAAGGAAGAGAAAAAATGAACCCAGAAGATAGAAAATATCTAATCTACGGCGAGATCCCATTCCTGGAATTGGCCCATATATTTGAAGAACCAGCCATCTCCGGTGATCTGGGAGAATCAAAGATATTATATGATCTTGGTTCCGGAACTGGAAAGATTGTTGTTGGAACGGCTCTCATTCTACCAAAATTGGAAAAAATTATCGGGATAGAACTAGTGAAAACACTTTTCGACACATCGAATCGGATAAGGCGGAAATTCAAGCTTCAGGGAAAAAAGACAGCAGATAAAATTGAATTCATAAATGGTGATTTTCTTGACATCGACTACTCATCTCCGTCCCCAGACATAATTTTTATGCATTACCCGATGCATAATGCCGAAAAACTGTATCTTAAACTCGAGGAGAAATTGAAGGCCGAATTGAAATCCGGTGCAATCATAATTTCATGCATAAGGCACCTGAATGATGAGACGGCATTTCCTCGTATTGCTACGGGAAAGATCAAATGTACCTACAGTGATGTGACAGTGTACTATCACAGAAAAATCTAGATGAAACACATAGAAATCTAAGTCTTGAATTCTAGATGTTTTCTAATACCATTGGCTCCAATTCACTTGGATTACTCCCGATGGGAAATGCGAAAAAATATTGGACACTGCTGCTGCTGGCCATAGGGGGTCCGGTTTTTGCTGATCTGAGGATAGAGTCCTGGGATCAGAAAAACATGTTTAACGATCGAGGCCAGGAGGTGGAGGTGGTCATGAAGCTGAAGGCCGAGGAGCTGCTGCAGAATCATTACTATGACAATTGGAGTATGATATTCGACAAGAAAAGCAGGGTAAGTATTTTGGAGGCCAGGGCTGTGAATGACGGCGAGTGCAGAGGAACCTTTGGTGGAAACAAATTGGAATTTAGATTTAGGAAATTGTTCAACTCCCAGGATATTATCCTGAAATTTAGATACCAGATCGATAACGATGAAATTTTTGATGTGCCCTACATAAGGCGAGAATCTGTGAGCATACCGGCCTTTGCGAAGGGGGCCAGAGCAAGTCTGGAGGTGCAGACCCTGGACAATATGAATCTCTACTCTCTGAATTATCTGTTTCACAGAAATAGAAACTCATTCAGATGGGATGGAATTGTTGGAGAAGACGGATTTAGAGATGTCTTTTCGATGACAAGGAATAGCTCCCGCTGGAATGTCTCCACCATCATAGACATTGAGGATTCCGATGGGATTGGAAATCTTGTGGTTAAGCTTCCACTGGACTATGTGGGTGGAAATAACGAGATAGTAAAGTATAATGTGTCTAGTGGTCAGGTTAATCGTGTGGACGGCGACTTTATAGAGAAAGGAGATGATAACATCACTGTAAATTTTAGAAACTTTGCCTCAAGAAAATCCTTTGTGCGAATAGCTGCCACCATAGAGAACGACTACAGCGATTTCAATTGGGTTAATAATTTTAAATTTGCCGCTACCACTAAAATAGTGGATGACTATATTGCCCCTCTCAGTAGTCTGGTCGGTGGAATAGATGGAAAAGGAGACAGGAGACTAGCCACCTACATCAGAATCGCCAAGTGGGTCCATGAGAACATAGTCTATGATGAGAGTTATGTTGGCAAGAAGATGACCTCTCTAGATATTTTAAGGGTCAGAAGAGGGGTCTGTGAGCACTATGCTATTCTCTACCAGGATCTACTGAGGAGTATAAACATACCATCTAAGACAATAGTTGGCCTTAGCTATAATTTCGAAAAAAAGAAATTTGAGAATCATGCCTGGGTTATGGTCTACCATAACAACGAGTGGATTCCCATAGATCCGACATGGGGCATCTATTCTGGTAAATTACCAATTTCGCACATCTTTATGTATAATGACATAGGAAACTCTGTGTCCTATAGCAGAGTCGGTTCACTAGACAGTCTCAGAACGAAAATAAGGCACCAGGTGGAATTTATCGAATAGGGAGGATGGGTTATGGTGTCCGCGGGCGGATTTGAACCGCCGACCTACAACTTAGGAGGTTGTCGCTCTATCCAGCTGAGCTACGAGGACCCGTGACTATAATAGATAGGCCCAAATTATAAACAACTATCATTGTCCATGCGCGCGTCTGCCGCATGGACTATGAGTCTGGGCACATTGGCATCTCCAAGGTTTTTCGATTACTTTGCGCTCTCCATAAATTTATTCAGTCTCAGAGCAAATTCGGCCGGATTTTTCAGAGGTTCACCCTCCAAAATGCAGGCCTCGTCAAACAGCATTCTGATAATTTCCCGCATTTCTGGGAGTTTTTCAGAATTATTGACATTCTCCTGGATAATTTTAAGCACGCTGTGCTGGGGATTTATTTCCAGTATCTTCGGCATTGGCGCCACAATTTGTTTCTGTTCCAGAAGAAACCTCTCAAGTTTTATGTCCATAGCCTTTTCGTCGGCCACGAGACAAACTGGGCTCTTTGTGAGTTTTTTAGAAATTCGGATGTCCTTCAGATTACAATTTTCCAGAGTGCTCCTGAAGAGTTCCAGCAGATCTCTGGAGCAACTTTCACTGACGTTTTTTAGTCCATCATTTTTTTCAGCCTCTTCCTTCCTAGCCTTTTCATCGTCAAACTCGAGCTCATTTGGCGCAGTCTCTTCTTCCCTATTCAAATTATCTAGGTCTATATCAGCCCTCGTTATAGATTTGAACTGGTAGTCCCTATATTTATAAGTGGCTGTGGTCCAAAAATCATCGACGGTATCACATAGATACAGCACCTCTATGTCTTTCGATTTGAAGCCCTCAATCTGTGGGCTGTTGTCTACGTTTTGAACAGAATTCCCGGTTATGTAATAGATGGTCTTCTGGTTCGGCTGCATTCTTTCGATGTAGGTCTTCAGTCCTATAGGCTTGTCCACTGACATGCTGCTGTAGAATTTACATAGGTCCAGAAGACCGTCGTTGTCCACATTATGTTCACAGAGGCCCTCCTTAATAACGGCGCCAAAGTTGTTCCAGAACTTCAAATACTCATCCGGTTCACTCTGATCCTTCTTCTCTAATTCTGTAAATATCTTCTTGACCAGGGCCTTTCTAATTTTTTCCACCATACTGTTGTACTGTAGCGTCTCTCTACTGATATTGAGTGGCAGATCCTGGCTATCCACAATGCCCTGGATAAATCTAAGATATCTTGGTAACAGCTGGACGTTGTCCTCAGTTATAAAGACTCTTTTTATGTAGAGTTTTATTCTTGTATTCATCTCGGGATTGAAGAGGTCAAAATTCCTCCGGTCCGGAATGAATAACAGATTTATGAATTCCAGATTGCCCTCCACTCTGTTATGGAGGATCATCCATGGTTCCCCGGGCATATGAACCACATACTTATAGAACTCCAGATACTGTTCTCTGGTTATATCGGTCTTTGGTCTGGTCCACAGCGCGGTACCGGTGTTTATGGTTTCTACACTGCTCTCGGTGGTCCCCATCTTTAGTCTTATGGGAAAGACTATGTGGTCCGAATAGGACTTTATAATATGTTTTATATGGAATTTATCGAGAAACGTGTCATCATCATCCTTCAGGAAGAGCGTTACTCTGGTGCCCCTGGTGAATTCCCCAGCATATTTCCCTATTCTAAACTCTCCTTCTCCATCGGATTCCCATAGATAGGTCTCTTCACCATTTGGAACACGAGAAATGACCTCGACTTTTTTTGCTACCATGAAGGAAGAGTAGAAGCCAACACCGAATTGGCCTATCAACTCAACGATGTTTTGTCCTTTGCTCTGGGACACATGCTCAAGAAATGCCTCCGTTCCCGATTTAGCTATGGTGCCGAGCTGATCTATCAGATCTTCCCGACTCATTCCTATTCCATTGTCTCTGATGGACAGGGTTCTGCCATTCTCATCAATTTCCACCTCTATTCTTAGCTCAGTGTCATCGGAGAGGATATTCGGGTCCATTGTGGCCATGTACCTTAGTTTATCACAGGCGTCGGAAGAGTTGGAAATCAACTCTCTAATAACTATGTCTCTGTTTGTATAGAGGGAATGGATCATAAGCTTAAGTATCTTCTTTGTCTCCACCCCAAACTCAAAATTCTGTTCTCCCACCATTAGGATTCCAATTTGTCAATTGGCTACCATATAGTGATTTTTCCTATATTTACAAGGTGTATGCGCCAGTTGAATTTAGTATATCTTCATAACTATAGGTTTTTTTGAGCTGACTAGGCCCTGTCTTCGCCGGATACCATCGTCTAGTGGCATAGTGACGAATTTCTATCGGATTTTTGATAAATTTATTGACAAAAATAACTACAATTATACTGTACTCCAAGTTTAACGTTACTTGGAGTATGGAGGTGTCTAATAATAAGTCTGGATTCCTGGTATCTTTTGCTATTCTCGGAGTATTCGGTGCGCTCTATGGTAAAGTTTATGCTAACCAGGCCTGGGAAGAGAATCCGATGGAGGGAGACAGAAATTTTGAGTATTTGGAAGATAGTAGAATAGGGCGTATTCTGGTTGATGCCGCTATGACCAAAACAATAGTCAGGGGCACGGCGTTTGGGGAATCAAATTTGATCGACACCAGGAGACGAGGCAGTAGAAGTGAGCTGTGTGCTAAACAGAATAATAGAACTGCTAGCGCCTGGGTCAACCGAATCCCCATGACCAATGGGTGGTACGAGGGAGAGTTGGCGAATGGTGTGAGGAATGGCTGGGGAAGGCGTGCATATTCGGATGATAGTATTCGTGAGGGCTGTTGGAAAGATGGCGCCATGAGTGGTCTGGGAGTCTATATAGAACCGGGTAGCGTTGGGCTTTACATAGGGACCTGGAAAGATGATGAACGTGATGGAAGGGGAATATATATCAGAGGTGGTTCCCTTGAGCGCTACGACTATATGGAGAATCGTGTGATAGAGACAAGTAAAATGTCACTCATATACGATATCAATGGAGAATCGATTTCAGATCTGGGGGAAGAGGAAAAAGAAAACGATTCTAGGAGGGAAAAAAGAGCTGTTCTTGAGACAACATCCTACATTGTAGGTTCCGGTCGCGCAGATAAGCACACATACTTTCTGGTCAGCAAGGGTGCCAATCAGAAACCGTTAGTGATCTACTACGAAGAAATAAACAATCTGCTCAACGAGGGAGAAATAACAGATCTAGACGATCTTATACGGGAAGGGGCTATTAGAGGCATTGAGAGTTTTGCTGAGCTGAAACCATATGCCACAGATCTTGCCGAGGATATTCTCTATGGTGGCGATCTTCTACAGAAAAACGGAGGTATTGGAACTCCATTGGCACTATACACAGACGACGGAATTGTAAGGATGACTCCCGATGAGTCCTATCTTCTACTTCTGGCAAATATTTCTGGTATAGAGGAACTGAAGAGAGTAAGATTCCAGACGGTCGGAATCCGGAACAGAGAAAATGTCATGACCGCAGAGTCCTATGATAGCATCAGAAGATTTCTTGCGGAATCCATAGGAACAACCAGAGTTGGTCGGGTGAAGAATGATTATATAACTATGGTCGTGGGAGGTCTAGGGATACCACATGCAGCCGGCGCCATTGTAGATCTAAAAAGGGCAGGGGGTAGAGATCCGGATTCCAAAGGGAACAAACCATTCTACATCTATGACAGTGAAAGAGTTAGAGTGCATGATGGAATTGAAGACTATAGCTATTTTTTTGGTAAGCTCCATGAGAGAATCGGAGGATTTCTTAATCATAATATCCAGAAATCCCTCTATTCCTGTCTGGTACACGCCACTGCAGCGGTTCTGACGGCGGCTTCGAACCCGGATCTTGTTGCGGAAATTACGAGTGGAAAAACTAAACTATATGGTCTTATGGCAGTGGACGGCGTAGATATCCCACAGAATGGATTCAATGAATTTGAGCTCAGAACCATGCTAAAACTGCAGGAAATGTTCGAGAATCTGAATTTGGGCAAGACACAGAGAATTCTGGTTGAACAGAAAGTTCTGCTGGAGAGGAATGTGGTGTCATCTCTAATACCTGGTAATGAGGTAAAAATTATCAGATCCATGTGCAATGATAGGAGCGGAAAGTACCCTAAGACCCTGAAAAAACTTGCCTGTGATCTAAACGACAGGTTATTCTATAAAAAAATTACGGCCAGAACCGAAAAGCGGGAGGAATAGGAGGGAAGGACTAGAAGTTTCCCATCTCGGTTTTCCCAGACTGCCCCTGAGGAGGTGATGGACCTCGTGATTGGCCCTTTCGGAGGGACGGAGAGTAAGTAGAGACTGGTGGTGGTGTCAGAATCTGGTCCGAGGGTATTTTGCTTCAGAGACATGGTTATTTCACCCGTGCGGTGAACTCTTAGTCAGGAGAGAAGTACCACTGAGCGTCCGAGATAGATTCTTGGCATCCCTGTCAATTTCCTCTACAACATGTTTTCCTGTGTTGGTTTCATCAAAATTCTTGAGGATTCTTTCCTTTGAATTTCTAATTGTTTCCTGCTCTAATTCATTTTTGTCTATTTCATTTTTAACCTCTCTGATCTCATCCGTAACCTCCTGTCTCATTCTAGTGGGTGTATTAAATTTCACTCTGGTTATTTTTCCGATTATCTCTATAGGTAAATTGACAACTCTCCTCACTATTCCAATGTGAGAGATTTTATTCAATTTTTCTTTATTTTCATTTAATCTATCACCTAAGCTTTTCAATTCTGAATCTAGGATTTCCAGTCTGGACTCAAACTCTGTCCCAATCTTTTCTATCCTGAGTGTCTCAAGGGGTTTTAACCCAATTTCTTTGGAGGTTAACAATTCCAGAGATATATTCAGAATCTTAGCCTCTCCGGAGTCACTTCTCACTTTTTTTATCTCTCCAACTATCGCATCGAGTGGTGATATAAATTCACAGCAGTTCAATTCCATTGTTTTATCGGTTCTTATACTGATTTTACAGTTCAAATGATAGCCTATATTACTCAAAATATCCTCTCGGTTCTTATTTTCTTCGATGAATTTATTTAGAATATCTAGTGTGAAAAGAAATAGTTCAGTGGCCTGTTTTCTGTCCTCTTCAGATGCGGTGCCATTATACATCATGCTTATAACATTAGACAGAAAATTCAGCTCACTTCTATCTTCATCAAATCTTATTTCGCCATTGTTACCTACCATCGCAAAATCATTGAACAAATTTTTACCAATTTTTCCGATATTTTCGGGATCAACATGAACACCCCTGGTGTTGCAGAATGAGTATATATTCTCTGGGCTTTTTGCTATATATTTTTTCGCCAGTTTAAAGTCGTGGTTTTTACTGGAAAGAGCAATCAGCTGCTGTATCATATTTGTGCCCTGAAAATGTACCTCGCTGTCATGTACAAATCTTGGTACAGTGTCAAACATAGTCTCCGTAAAGTCTGAGTCAAACCTATTTCCACACCGAATGGCCATGAACAGTGTGTTGAAAAAACCATAGCGGCCCTTTATTTTAAACACTTCTTCTTGCTCCTCTTTTTTGTACAGGGGGGCCACGTTTTTCTTGAAAAAATCACCTAATCGCCCTACCTCGGTCCTCAGATCAGAATCAAAATTCTTATTTTTGAACGGCCGGTTTAAGACCACATATTTCATTACACAGGCAAAGAATTTTGTTTCTGGGGTTATCCTATTATCAGCTATGTTTTTAAAGGAATCTTCCCCGGTTGAGAATACGAAATTAAAGATCTGCTCCCTGAATGCACCAATATTTTCACTTATCCCAGGCAGAATAAGTCTAGCCGTATCGTATATGGCCGTCATAGCGTCTTCCTGTAAATTGATATTACGTGGCGCTACAGGATGAGGATTGGAAAGATCTGTAATTTTTCTTATCTCCTCCAAATAACTTCTCAAATCTTTGAAATCGATGGAATTGTACATAATTTTACTTAAATTTTTGATCGTTGGCGCCATCCTAACTCACTGGAGATAAACTTACAAGTGTTTTCACAAAATAAAGCTCTATCCACCACCTGTAGCAGTTCTAGGCCACCTCTGCCAATTTCTCTTTCATTTTTCTGTAAAGACTCCCGGTGCAACAATGACATTTACCCGTTCAGTGTAGCCCAATTTTTGTCTTCTCTCTAGTCTGGCCAGTCTATATCTCATAGAACAAAAGCATTTATATTTTCTAGTAAGAATCCCCCTCAGGCGGATGAATTCGAACTGACCTCGCAGCTATGGCATCCTCTAGGATCATTTCGTATGGTGGTGGTGAGGTGCTAACTTCTTAGTCGAGGAGGTGTTTTTGAGTGACTTAGACAGTTCCCTAGCGTTTCTCTCTATTTCTCCTCTGGCATGTCCCTCCTTATCTATTTCGCTAGAATTTCCATGGAACTCGCTGAGTAAATTTTCAAATTTTTCGTGCTTTGATCTATTCTTATTTATTTCACCTTCAACCTCCCTGATCTCATCCGTAACCTCCCGTCTTATTCTAGTGGGCGTATTAAATTTCACTCCGATTATTTTTCCGAATATCCCTATAAAAAAATCGAGAATTCTCCTCGCTATTCTAACGGGAGGGATTTTATCCAATTTTTCTTTATTTTCTTCTAATCTATCACCTAAGCTTTTCAATTCTAACTCTAGGGCTTCCAGTTTGGACTCAAATTTTGTCCTACACTTTTCTTCCTTGAGCTCCCCAATGGTTTTTAACCTAATTTTTTCGGAGGTTAATAAGTTTAGGGATTTACTCAGAATCCCGGCCTCTTTAGAGTCATTTTTCACTTTTTTCATCTCTCTAACTATCGCATCGAGTGGTGATATAAATTCACAGTTATTTAGATTTACTACTGCTTGAGTTTTTATACTGGTTTTACAATTCAAATAGTAGTTTATACCCCTCGAAACTTCCTCCTGATCTTCACCACTTTCGATGAGTCTATTTAGAGCATCTAGTGCGGAAAAAAATAGTTCAGTGGCCTGTTTTCTATTATCTTCGGTTGTAGAGGCGTCGTACATTATACTTATAATGTTGGACAGGAGACTTGATTCACTCCTGGTTTCGTCGAAGCTTATTTCGCCATCATCGCTTACCTTTGCAAAATCATAGAACAGATTCCTACCAAATCCTGAGGAATTGTCATTAATCTTGGACTTATGGTCATTGGTGGCACAATATGAATATATACTTTTTGGATTCTCCAATATACATTTTTTTGCCAGCTTAAAGTTGTATTTCTGATTGGAAGGGGCAACCAGCTGATTTATCATATCTGTACCCTGAAAATTTATCTCGCTGTTGCGTACGAATTCCGGTACAGCGTCAAACATGGTATCAATAAAGTCCGAATTGTACCTATTTCCGCTCCGGATGGCCAGGAACAGTGTATTAAAAACAGCGGATGAACTCGCTTTTCCGAGCAACTCCCTCTTGTCCTCTCTCTTATACTGGGGAGCCACATTTTGCTTGAAAAACTCACCTAGCCGTTCTACCTCGCTCTTCAAATCAGAATCAAAATTTTTATTTTTAAACAGCTGGTTTAAAGCCGCATACTTCGCCACGCAGGCAAAGAATTTTGCTTCTATGGTTATCTCGCTATCAGCTATGTTTCTAGAAGACTCTTCTCCGGTTGAGAAGACAAAATCAAAGATCTGTTTCCTGAATTTTTCCATATTACTGTTATCTACAGACATATTGGCGATAACGTTATTGCAGATGTTTCCTAGATTATCACTGCGCGGATCCCCGTCTTCCCGCAGACCAAGTCCTGATGGGACCGTGGAAAAACGTTCGGAAACGTCTACCCTTTTCCTTATTTCTCTAAAATAGCTCTCCAAATTTTCAAAATCGACAGAACCGTGCATAATTTTACTTAAATTTTTGATCGCTGGTGCTATTCTAACTCATTGGAGAGAAACTTGCAAGTGTTTTCACAAAATAACCAAAGAATAGAGTACTAGGAACTCAGCTCAGCCAGAATGCCAATCACTCTTTTCGCATTTTCTATCACACGCAGACCTGGTTCAGGATAGAAAAGCAAACTATCCTGGCACAGTTTTACACCATCTTTCCGTCGGATCACATAGTCTAGCAGTTTGTCCGGATTCTTGAACACATTCTTATGGAAACTCACTAGGATTTCGTTGCCCTTTGAGACCAATTTTTGTATGTTCAGATGCTTGCACTTGGTCCTGAGAATAGAGATATCCATAAGGTTATGAACACTATCAGGTATGGCGTTTCCGCACTCCCCTTCCAATTCTTCTTCGACCTCTTTTCTGTTCCTGGTATCTCTAATGGCTGCTATTTTTCTGTAGAATTTTATTCTAATGTTCACATTATCTATATAGTCACGAGGTATTATACTCTGTACGTCTAATTTTACCTCCGGATAGAAGTCAGAGTCTAGTTCCGGGCCGGGATTGGTGCTCATATTTCTATGATTCTCTACGGATTCCTCTAGCATGTTATTGTAAAGCTCTATTCCCACATCCCTCATGTGTCCCGTCTGGGATTCACCAAGTATATTTCCGGCGCCCCTTATCTCCATGTCTTCAGAGGAGATGACAAAGCCAGCCCCAAGGCTATCTATAGCGCCGATGATTTCGAGTCTCCTCCTGGCTGATTCGGTGACCACTTCGTTTTTTTTTGTCATCAGATAGGCAAAGCCCTGCACCCTATCT
>JAITBB010000072.1 GCA_031283795.1 Rickettsiales bacterium | reverse complement strand
CATCACTACGATTTCACCAGCGGCATATAAAGTTCGTATCAGATGTGGTGACAGCTTGGGGCCCATTTTTTCACAGAACTCATAGTATAATATCTCTCCCTCAGAAGATCCTTGCTTTTGGTATTTGACAACAATGTTATCAGAACTTCCTCCTCTGAACTCTGTGATGTATACGAAGCCACAACCCCCCTCTCCAATTTTTCGGAGATTACTTTCTGTAAAGGTTATACTGAACTGTCCAGACGCGTTTAGTTGTTGTACCGCCTTAGAACGACAGTAAAATTCATTGTTTTGTTTATTGTTTTGTTCCATAAAATCCTTCATAATTTTAATAGCCAAAAAATCACCTTGGCCAACTCCTCTCTCGACCAAGAATGGTCAGAGTAGCTAAATATATAGTACATTGTACCACATTACACACAAATAGTCAATGGACAGAACATAGATATTTTGGGAGACCTAAAATCCTAGCGGCTAGACGTCACTGCCATTCAAATTTATCTTCTTCCTCATAATTTTTGTTCCTGCCACTAGCTTGATTTCCATATTTATTTATTCCCCCCCTTATAGTCTCCATTGTCTCCGGCATTTTTATCTTCAATTCCGCTAGTGCTATTAATATTATCTATATTATAGATCGTCCACATTACTATGTGAATCTCCACCAGCATCTATATTTCCCTACTGACCACCATGTCCGTCTGTGTATGAATTGTTCTCAGCATTCTCCTTCTCAACTCCACCAATGTTATTGCTTAGATCGTCCATATCTTCGCGCAGAATTTCATACATGTTTCCCTGACGATCTTTGTTCTCGCATTCGTCTAGTTCACTACTCACTAATTCAGGTTCTCTACCACCCTTCTCCTCATTACTTCCTCTCCATTTCTGCCTATTTTTGTTCTCTTTCCTGTTTTGACACGTCTTTTTTCTATCACGACAGCCGGAAAATTCCCCTTCCGCGCTGTTTCTATCACCGTATATCCTAGCTGTACCGTTATTGTATGGCAATGGGATGGGAATTACTGATAGAGATATGGTAACCCCAATACGATCCAGAGGCTACCTTCGCCACTGAACACACCTGTCCAGGCTTAGCTTAGCCTCTGGGAGAATAGAATAGATACCGAAGTTCCAGTTCACACTACTATTTAAATAATTTCTCCTTCTTCTGTCTCTTTCCTTCCTATAATTCCTTCACTTCTTTTCCATTCTCTATTCCCTTACTCTTCTCTTCCTGCTCCATCTCCTTCATCAGATCCCAGTATTGCTTCCAGTACTTTTTCCATCCCCCATGTCTTCCACAGCCATGGCCAGTATGTGGACCATAGTGGGCTCCGGGATTATTATCTAGAGTCTGATCTCCTGATTTTGGCTCACCGGCTGTCTGCTGCTCTCCACCGGCATTATCACCAGCTGGCGAATCCAGCACATCACTGTGGGAGTCATCGTCTGTCCGATTCATTCCCTCCGTCTCTTGTTTCCATTGTTTCAAGTATTGCTCCCAGTGCCTTTTCCATCTCCTATATCCTCTAGCATGTGGACCATAGTGGGCTCCGGAATTATTATCTAGAGTCTGATCTCCTGATTCTGGCTTACCAGCTGTCTGCTGCTCTCCATTGGCATCACCACCAGCGGGTGAATCCAGCACATCACTGTTGGAATTATCGTCCGTCCGATTCATTCCCTCCGTCTCTTGGTTCCATTGCTTCCAGTGCCTTTTCCATCTCCTATATCTTCTAGCATGTGGACCATAGTGGGCTCCGGGTTTATTATCTAGAGTCTGATCTCCTGATTTTGGCTCGCCGGCTGTCTGCTGCTCTCCACTGGCATTACCACCAGCGAGTGGCTCCAGTGCACGACTGTTGGAGTCATCGTCCGTCCGATCTAAACCGCTGTTCCTTTGCCTCCAATACTCTCTACACCTCCTGCGCCTTCCCCAGCCATGGCCAGCATGTGGACCATAGTGGGCTCTGGGATTATCTAGAGTCTGATCTCCTGATTTTGGTTCGCCGGCTGTCTGCTGCTCTCCACTGGCATCACCACTAGCGAGTGGCTCCAGTGCACGACTGTTGGAGTCATCGACTATCCGATTTAAACCGCTACTGCTCTCTCTCTGGTAACCTTCTCGGTCCCAGTGGTTTTCCCGATCCTGGTTATCTTCTCGATTTTCATCATTTTCAAATCTGTCTCCTCCATTTTCTCTGAGGTTAGCAAACACACAGCTGCCCGGTCCACAGAGTGGAGATGAAACTAGGATAATAGCCAGTAGGCTCAAAACTTTCTTTTTTTCCATAAAAACTCCTTTATTATTATGATTAGTATTATTCACTCCAGCTTGTCTGCCCCTCGGCTAAACACAGTCCGAAGCTAATTAGTCCATATACAGTAATAATATAACATATTCTATACAAATAGTCAATAGGGGAACATAGAGGTGTCAGAGACTAGCACAGTGGTATGTTAGCGCTAGTCAAATTCCTCATCGTCATCTTCATAATTTCCACTTTCGCTGTCACTTTCGTTGTCACTTTCGTCACCATACCCATCATCCTCTTCATCACCCCCATTGTCATCGGCATTTTCGCCGTAAATTCTACTGACACTATTATCTATATTATTGTTCACATTACTATGTGAATCCCCACTAGTGTCCACGTTTCCCTGCCGATCACCATGTCTATCTGTGTATGAATTGTTCTCAGCATTCTCCTTCTCAACTCCACCAATATTATTGTTTAGATCGTCCATATCTTCGCGCAGAATTTCATACATGTTTCCCTGCCGATCTTTGTTCTCGCATTCGTCTGACTCACCATTCGCTAATCCAGGTTTTTTGCCACCTTTATTTCCAGTTTTCTCTTTCAATTTTTGCCTATTTTTATTTATCTCTCTACTTCGATATGCCCTTTTTTTATCGCGATTGGATAATCCCTTTCCCATAGTGTTCCTATCACCAGGTACCTCAGCTGTATTATTATATGATAGTAGGATAGGAATCGGTGCGCTGATGGAAGACATGATGACTCTACCTGATCCGGATAGACTATTTCCACCACTAAACACACCTGTCTGAGCATAGATTGGCCCCTGGGAAAATAGGATAAGTGCTGAAGCTCCGGTCTCGCCATTATTGTTTAAATGGTTTCCCCATATTCCTCCTCTTTTTTTTCTGTTATTCTTTCTCCTCTTTCTTACATTTCCATTGGCTCTGCCTTGATTCACAACATATTGGACCCCAGAACTGTCCCAGGCGTGGCTTCCTAGTGCTCTGGGCTCCAGTGCTCTGGGCTCTAGCACATGGGGTAATCGTACCTGGTGCACAAATGGCCATTGTCCTTCGTAGACATTGTCACTGGAGTTTCCTCTTCCCGGAGCGCCAGCTACAGAATTACCAAATGTGATATGTGGCTGTAGTCTGGGCTGTTCCGGCGTGCCAATATGGAAGATGCCTCCAATGTTGCCCAGTCGATTCAAGACGCTACTCCGCCTATTTTCTTGCCTCAGATAGTTTTCATGGCCCTGGCCGGTATTATTATTCTGTGGACCATAGCGGACCCCGGAACTATTCAGAGTGTAATTTCCCAACTCTGGCCCTCCGGCCGATTGCACCTGCTGCTCTTCACTGCCATAGCCATCGGGATATCCGATGGTTGGCTCAGGTGGTTCCAGTGCTCCACCGTAGAAATTGTCTCCGATGTTGGGTCGGTCTAAATTGCCATTCCATCTATTTTTTCTTCGTCTTCGGCGGTTCCTTTGCTCCCAGTGGTTTCTCCGGCCCTGACCATCTTTTTGATTTCTCTCATTTTCAAACCTGTCTTCTCCATTTTTTCCGTGACTGGCAGATGCAGAGTTGCCGGGCTTACAGAGTGAATATGAAGCTAAAATAATAACTAGTAGGCTCCGGATCCTATTTTTTTCCATGAAAACTCCCTGATATGTTTATAAAGAGAATTGGTAAAATTATCTGTTTTATTGCGGATAAAGCTTGATTGTTAACGGATAATATTTCCACTGTAAATACATAATATCTACTGGCTAAGTGATAGAGTATAAAAATATTTATGCAAGACTTTTTAGAGTTTTTAAGATATCTCTAGTCCCTGCCTCCGGGTGGCAGAGGAAGAACATAGAACAGTGGCATCTTACCATATGAACTTAAATAGTCTGCCATCCAACCACAGCATATCGTTAGATTCCGGGTCCCTATTTTAGCTTTTTCCTCAGGAGATCATTGGCAGTCTGTGGATTTACCTTTCCACCACTTAATTTCATCAGCTGTCCGACAAAAAACCCAAAAAGCCTATCATTGCCAGACCTATATTGCTCCAGCTGTTTCTGATTTTCTACCATAATTCTATCGATCATCCCGCTAATCTCCTCCTCATCTACGATTTGTCTCAGGCCGCTCTCCTCCACTATGACTCCAGCCATTTTACCGGTCTCCAGCATGGCGTCAAGAATGTCCTTAGCCATTTTTCCGGAGACTGTGCCATTCTCTATGAAATCTAGGAGCTCGGAAAAGGCATCGGTTCCCACTGGACTCTGCTCAATGGGGAGGCCTAGCCTATTTAGTCTGCCAATGAGTTCAGTTGTCAGCCAACCGGCTACAAGTTTTGGATCGTGTCTAGAGACAAGTTCTTCAAAATATTCGGACATTTCTCTGCTGGAGGTGAGAATTCCTGCATCATATTCCGTCAGAGAATAGTCCGCAATATACCGGGCCCTTCTAGTCTCCGGCATCTCTGGCATTGTTTCCCTAACTTTGGCTATTAGCTCCTCGCTGATCACCAGTGGAGCCAAATCCGGCTCCGGAAAATATCTATAGTCAATGGCGTCCTCCTTACTCCTCATAGTTCTGGTTGTACCCGTCTCGGCCTCATACTTTCTTGTTTCCTGCTGTATAGATCCTCCATTCTCCAAAACCTCCACCTGTCTTTTTGCTTCGTATTCTATAGCAACTCCAACATTTTTTATAGAATTAATATTTTTTACCTCACATCTGGTGCCATAGATATCACTTCCCAGTGTTCTGACGGACACATTTGCATCGCATCTCATGCTTCCCTCGTCCATATTTCCATCGCAGGTATCAAGCGCTCTGACAAGACTCCTTAGTTTTCTCAGATAGTTCATAGCCTCGGCTGGGCTCCTCATGTCCGGCTCTGAGACTATCTCTAGCAGAGCCACGCCGGCTCTGTTAAGGTCTATGAGACTGTAGAGTGGACTCTGGTCATGGATAGACTTTCCGGCATCCTGTTCCAGATGTGCCTCATGTATCCTGATCTTCCTCCTAGCCGGCTCATCGACCTCGACCCAGCCACTTCTGATTATGGGCATGAAAAACTGGGTAATCTGGTAACCCGAAGGCAGATCAGCATAGAAATAGTTCTTCCTATCGAAAATGGATTTGAGGTTAAATTCCGCGTTCAGACCTATTCCAGTTTTTATTGCCTGCCTGACGGCGAATTCATTTGCCACAGGTAATTGACCCGGCATAGCACAATCAAAAAAGGAAACATGGTCATTTGGCTCAGCACCAAATTTTGCCGAACTCCTAGAAAATAGTTTACTCTCAGTCTTGAGATGGCAGTGGACCTCTAGACCCACAACCACTTCCCACCTTGAATTCTTTCCATCAACTATATAGGACATACCAAAGGCTCTCCGAATTATCCTTATTCCTAGCTAGAGCAAGGCTAGGATCTCTGCTATTTATTTGCAATGGCACCGGGGCCGGATGTCACTTCTCTCTTCGATCCCTTTCATTACCCTTGAAATTTCTCGTGTCTCTATGACTTTTTACTCATTCCCACCATGAAACTTACAGAATTCTATTCAAAACAGGAATAATTCTCTAATCTATGGGCCAAACCTCTGCCCTCTAGAATTTTTTATGGAGGAAAATGAGTCTAGGACGGGGATCCATAGTACTGTCTGTTCTTTTGTCCAACCCAGAGATAGTCTGGATTACAGAAATCACTGGAGTTGTCCACCCGGCCATCAACTCCATTTAGATTTATGAGCCCTGCAATTCCGGTGACAGTCAGATTGGCATAG
>JAITBB010000060.1 GCA_031283795.1 Rickettsiales bacterium | reverse complement strand
TTCCTCAGGTGTGTCACAATATTCGATAGGTAATTCGAACAATAACGCTGCTAATTTGAACGAAGCTGTTTCTTCACCCCTCCTGGCAGATCCCCCAACCAGGTCCATGATGAGCCAGGGTGCCGTGATGGTGGTGCAGTCTCCGGTAACCTATACTAGGGGTCCGGGTGATAGTGGAGGTGGCAGCCGACATGGAGTTCTCTCCGGACAACGACCACTACACCTACCGACAGTGGTCGGCGACGATGCAGAACAGCGGGGGGAAAATCATGGTACAATAGAAGTGGGGCCACCAAGACACAACATATACCCTGTAAGGGCCGCGGATCAGAACGGAAGGCCATTGGACCCTTTAAGTCCAAACAACAGAGATAGAAATCTGCCCGCGTTTACCCTTTTTCTGGGTCCTTTTGGTAGAAAATAGTAAAATTATTTAATATTCTGTTAAGTAATGGGTGTATATGAGAAACGTAAATTTTTCAAGTTGCTTTAGATTATTTCTGCTATCGCTGGTTTTTATGTTCCCTTGCCGTAGTGGGAATGCTTCAACACTAAAATCATCAGAACATACTGAACTGAGAACGAGAATCGAAAGATTCGTGCAGAATTATTTGAAAGATAATATAGTTATGAACGGGGAGGAAACGACGAGAAGAGTTTCTTCGTTGGTGGACCCAATCCTAAGGGCACTTACTCTTATCTCACAGAAGCTATCTGACAGCGAAGAACTTGGTAAAGTGATAAATTACATTGAAGAATTAAAACTCAACAGTTCCGATTTGGATTATGGAGAATGTCTAAGACATATTATTATTAGTATTAGGGACATCGGGAATGGACTGAGATTGGATATAATCGAAGATGATGTTTTCAGTGTCATGTACTCTCGCTATGTCAAATTTATTATTTATCTAAACAATGACAACGATTTGGCTCCCGTCATTTATAAGCCTATCTTGGAGTTTCAGACAAGAAAGTGGGGCAGTTTGTTCGGCAACAACAGCCGCGAGGTTATAGATCTTGTAGAATGGGCTGTCCGACTGTTTCGTCTGTCGATGAGTTTTTTTAAAGACAGGAGTTGCAGTGACGTCTATGATTACCTTGAAAAAGCAATCCTGTTGGCAAATAGTAGCAGTCTGGATTGGTTTACTGGTTTTATGAGGAAAATTATTGAATTGGCCGGTCAAATATGGGAAGAAAGCCAGACCTATTACGATAAGCGGGAAAAAAATTTAGTCAGTGGTGCACGGAGAGGAGATAAATTCCCTGAGCTTAGATTGAAAATTATGCGGCGAATTGTACTGGGAAAATATAGTGCATTTTCTCTCATCAGTGCGCCTGAGAAAAAGTCATTGATGTCACCTGAAACGAATAGAGAAAATGAAGACTATAAAGGTTGGGACGAATATCTCGGCCTAATGTCTGAAAAAATCGTAGAATACTATTTGCCGATAGATGAGACGAATGGTGGAAAAATATCATTGGACGGGGTAACTATAATTGAAAAACTCCTAAAATCAATTAGGGACTTGCTCTCCAATATCAAAATGCTGTTAATTCCGATGAAAAGCGGCGAAATTGCCAATTGTATTTCGAAGCTTAAAAAGATTTCGGGTTGGAGCTCCGAGAATACACAGTGGCTGATTCATTCACTTACTCCCATTTCCTATGATTCTTCGGACCAACAACCTGCTATTATTCCGGAAAGTATGATTCCAGAGTCGGATGACCTTGGATGGTTGGAGAAATTTATTCACTCAATACTATTGGTTATCAAATGCCTACCCCATAAACAGTCATTGGAAAGTGACTTGACGGTCGTCACCGACTACGAGGATATTTTGGTTCAATATTATGACCACAATGAACCTATATTTGGAGTGGACGCTATGTCGGATAGTCTGTTCATTAGAATGGTTGAATGCTACATAGATTTTATCAGACACTTTGATGAATCTGCTGGGCCTAGGTGGATGTTGGATCTCCTGTCTGGCGGAGAGAAATCTCTAGAGGAGGCAGTAGATCTGATGTTGCAGGGGGAGCGGGACAGAGAGCTGGGAACGGGGGAGAAAATGGGAATGTTGACAAAATCAGAACTAAATAGGAATTCGGAGATGAATGCTCCAAATTCCTCTGTTTCGAGTAGTTCTGGAAATGACGATCTAATTAGAAGCAGTAAATCATGTTTTATTGAGCCTCTTCACCGGAATCCCGCCAGCATTTGGAATGGGGCTACGCATAGAGGGGTGGAGAGAGATAAAAACTCTCTGCTGGGGAGTAATAGCCAATACCATCTCGGCGAAGATGTTTCTAATTTGATCTCTAGGCTTTCTTTCCTTCCGGAATTTACTAATCTTTTGTGCTCAGAAAATACGCATAGTTCTATTTCTGGCCTTGACCGGGAAAATTTGTCTGTTTCTCCACAAAATATTCTCCCCGAGAGAGATGATGAGGATAAATCTGGGATCTTTGCACACTTGGCTTCAGAAACTAGAGAGATAATCAAAGAACCATCGGAGAGAATGGTACCGAAGGATTTAGAGAGTGCGAAGGAATCTGAATATACCATATATATAAATCGACTGCTGAGCAGCAAACTACCACGTTACCTTACCTCTGACGATAACTTCTCCAGCTCGAGAAATATATTTGGAATGCCCCGTAGTCTGGCTATGCAGCTTATTCTGTCAGGCATTAGTGGGGATAAGTTAATTTTGTCCCAGGAACAGACCGAAAGACAACAACAAGATGTGATACGGTTTGCAGTCCTAATCATGGCTGAGTTCATTGCCATGGAGGCACTGGCCGCCCCAGATACAGCGTACTATGAAGGAAAATTCAGAGATTACATAGATCTGTTGAAAGAGAGAAAATTATCGGATCTGGATGAGATGGTCCAGTGGATTTTTCATAGTATGAACTATCTTCTCCCGGTTGTTGCTGAACCGTCAGCTACTCAAAGTAAATTCTGTGAGTTGGTTCTTGATACTCTTATCCTGTATCAGAGCTTTTTTCTGAAAAATAAAAAATGTTTAACCAATAAATCACCGGAATGGCTGGATGTAGGGATTGGGTTGTGGAGTTCTAGAACTCTTGGGGGGAGAGGGGAGAGAATCAAGAATATTATCTCTCATAATGAGGATATAAAGAAAATTACAGCAACACTAACAGATCTTGTTATCAAGATTATCAATGTGGGAGAAGAGAAAGATATGATAAGCTTGTCTATTCCCGAATGCCTTGCAGATTTCGTTTCTATGATTATAAATATAATTAGTATTATGCAGATTGAGCTGTGGGGGGGTTCAAAATCTCCGGAAGATCTGGCGCCGAAGCTGCAATCATTAAAGGAAAAACTTACTTCTTACCAGTATCCCGATTCAGGCGATAAGCCATCAGCCATTTTTGATGATTTTGATAATTTCATCTACGAGATTTTTCTGCTTGCTCAGCAGGTGCTAGAATTGAGGACTGACCATAGGGCGCTTATAGAGTTGTATATGGTATATGGAGCGTTCAACAAAAAATATATGGCCGATAGATCTAAGTGGTTGTTGGTCATTAAACAATTTGATTTGTCTGGGGCGGTTCGGGATGAGACAGATAATAAGTCATCATCCTCGGAGAGTGAGAGAGGGGCTACGAACGAAAGCACAGATTTCTATGAAGTTGTTTCATTTTCGATCGTAGATGGGCAGCCGCCTTCTACTATTAGAGTTAAAAATAAGGAAGTAAAAACGCTTCTCTTGCGTATATCGAAAATGTTCGATTGTTTAAAATTAGACTTATCTGGAGCCATAAAATCTTCTCAGGAAGAACGTCTTTTTTCTGCGGAGCTCGTGTCGTTAAAGCAAGATATGCAGGAATTTATTAGGAATATTGGCCCGGTCTTAGATTTCATGGATCAAAATTCCATGATGGCCATTGGTAAAATTATTAATAGTATTTCCTTGACTGGAGCAAAAGTGTTAGCCTTAAATAAAAAAAGTTATAAGCAGTCTAGTGATGCGTTCGAGAAGTTGTATCGTGAAGTCAGTTCAAAATATATGACTTGGAGGTCCAAGTTATTGTCTGACACAGACTCCGATGATTCGGCTAGAGTATCTCTGAATAGAGAAGATGACAAATCGTCCGGGATTGTCGATGATTCTACTAATTATCAGGATTATGTTGATAAAATTGAAAACAGTGAGGAGATGCTAAAAATTAGAGATAGACTAGTATTTATCGTATCCGGTATCGCGGCTGGAGGCATACGGATAGAGAATGACAGTATTATTATGACTCTAATGGGATCCATGCCCATAATTCGTGGCATGGTGACGGTACTTAGTAGCATAAAGGCGGAACTATCAATGAATTCAGAATCTTCAGGGGGATTAACGAACGTTGTCAGAGGGAAATTGGAGCTATTGAAGGATGGAATATTTAGGGATGAAGTAAGGCTTGATTTTGGCACTGCTCTAGATGATTTTATCTGTGGTATCTCCACAATTGCTAATGACGCCACACTGGGACTGAAGAGGAGTCGGGGGCGATTTTTAGCTCTGGTTAACCTATACCGTAGCTTCAACGCACAGTATATGGCTGGTAAGTCTAAATTAGCGTCGAACATTGAGTCCTATAGATCGACGGTTTCTAATGATCGGAAAAAGTCCACGAATATGGGCCCAAAGCTATACAAAATCGAATTTTTGGCCACGAACTTGCTAATTTCCGCCATTATAACCAGAAACAGAGAAATAGGAACATTTCTCCTATATGTATCGAAGCTGCTCAAGAATATAAGATTGAGATTACAATTGGGTATGGAGTTCTCTGAAAGTTTAATTTTATATTGGGTAGAACTTACCAGACTGGAGAGCAAATTACACAAATTCTCTAATGGCGCTGGTCCGACTTTAGATTTCATAGACAAGAATGCCGAGGTGGCCATTGATGATATTGTTTACAGTATTTCTCTAATTGCAGCGAAGGTGTTAAAATCTGCAGAGGAATATGAGCAATTTGTTGTTATGCTCAGACTGTATCATGATGACTTTAGCGCAAAACATATGACCGGCAAGTCCAAGTGGTCGTTTAGCATAGATTCTAGCGGTTCAGTTAAAGTGTCTCTGGATATAAAAGATAGCGGATTGTCCAATATTCCCCCTAGTCTCATTAACTCTGACAGTATCAAAATAAAACCTGTAGCTAGCAATTCCAGGTGGTCACTTGCCATAAACTCTAATGGCCAAGTTGAATTATCTCTAAATACAGAAAATGACGTATTATCCGTTGCTCCCTATGATTCTATTAATTCTAATAATATCAGAATAATCGAAGAGGGCCCTGAAATGCTAGAGATCGCACATAAACTAGCGTCAGTTGTGTTTGATATTATGAAAAATAAAAGGGATCGTGATATTGATATGATTACCAGCGCCTCATTCCTGATTTATGAAATAATAGGTTTACTCAGTAGTGTAAGGGCAGAATTACTATCGATGAGTCCGGGATCTCCGGAGGAATTGGCAACCACCAGAGAGAATTTGAAACGGCTGGAGAATGGGCTACATGAAAATGTATCCAAGAACCGGAAAATCGACGACAATATTACCACTCTGGATGATTTTGTCCAGAATGCCTTCTCAATTGCTCGAAATGCGTTGAAGTTAGAGGAAAATCAAGAGCGATTTTTATACTTACCTGGTATATATAGTACTTTCCGTATAAAATTTGGGTATGGCAAGTTTCCTGCGTGGATAAGGGAAATTAGCTATGGGAATGACCAGGGGATTGAGCGGGAAAATGAGATTGACGTTATGAGTATTATGGAGAATATTGTCCGTAATAGCCTGGGGAGGAAAAATCCGGTTGGGGGTCCCACAGACATAAAAAATGACCCGGGATTGGGGAGTTTTTTGAAGAAATTAGCTGATCTGATCACAAAACTAATCGCCGATGCAGAATCAGAATTGTCACCAAATCTAAGACCTCCAAAGGAGTTTAGAAACGCAATGGGGGCATTTCGAAAAGCAAGGAGAGAACTCATTAGCAATACTTCAGGCACTCCCGAGTTCCTCTTTTATAATTTTGTCCGTAGGATCTCTATAATGTTCGATGAATTGCCTCCGTCCAGGTCTAATATCTTCAGGGAAGATGCTTTAAAGTTGCTCGGATTGCACCTTGAATTCAACGATAAATATATGCTCGGGTCCACATGGTCTAGAAGAGATAATATGAGACGTGCTTCGGTCTCGGATGAGGGGCATGATGAATTATATATAGGTCTGAAAGCTATGACAATTTTTAGGGGAATTGCGCGCATCACGAATAAGATAGTTCTCTCTGCAGATCCTGAAAATATGTCTGATAAGTTGTCCATTTCGGTGTCTAGTTTTATTGACGCTATACGGTTAAACCTATTAGAAAGTTCAACACCTTCCGAGGAACTTAGTGATGTGGGTAGAAGGTTCCATATAGTAAAGAGTATATTTGTCGAACATTCTCACAGATCGGCGGCATATGACCCCGGGCTCGTCATGGATGACTTTATCTATAACATATCCAAAATTGCAACTGATATGTTGGCGCTAGGGAGGAATTGTTGGCAATTCCTGACCGATGCGACTACACTATACTCCAAATTCAATAGACAGTATTTGGGTGCTTTGTCTAGCTGGTCCACCTACAGGTCGGATAGTGGGTTCGCGGTGGCCCTAGGAGAAGTAGACGATGTACTGTTCAGTGGAGAGCTGCTCTTCAACTATTCCCTTGATAGTGTGAGGATTTCAAGTATTACGAAGGCCGTAAATGCCACAAAAATGGAAGGTTATATGGAGAAAATTTGGGGATTCTTGGATACTATCGCTAAAACAGACGAGAATAGCGGGCCTGAAATTGTCTCCATGAATAGAAAATTAGGAATTCTCTTTGTGGTGGTAATTGCCTATCTGGAACAGGCACTATCAGATATCAAAGAAATTGAGAAGTTAGATGTGGAAAAGAGTCTGGGGGCATCAAAGGTCGTATCGTCCAAAACAGCCAAAAAAACCTTGGAGGCCGGCCCCGAAAAAATTTTAGACTCCCTGATGTCTAATATTCGTCTGGCTCTCCGGAAGCAGCCATGGGAGAAGAGTCTGGGGACATCAAATGTTGGATCGTCCAAAACAGCCAAAAAAACCTCGAAGGCTGACTCCGAAAAAATTTTGGACTCTCTGATGTCTGATGTTCGTCTGGCTTTCCAGAAGCAGTTAGAATTTGGATTTGGGTTACTGGAATTTGATCTGTATTTTGTCGGTCTAGATAGATTGTATTCTAAGTTTAGGGAGAAATACATAGAGGGCAGCGGACATCAACGGAGAGTAAAGGATGCGGGAAGAAGTGACAGTAGCCTTGGACTCAAGACATATTTAGATATTGTACTAGAATTCATCAGAGAAAAAATCAAACAGATTAATAAAGATTGTTCGTCCAGGAGAGTGGAGGATATTTTACGGTTTCTCAAAGGACGAGATAATATTTCATCCAAAGAGACTTCTGAAATTAAGGAATTTCTGAGGTCTGTCATTTTGTTGGCCTATAGACTAGCGGATAATCTTCCCACAGACACTACGGGTTTGAATAGTCAGATTGCTACGAGTAACAGGCCCACAATTGGCAATATACTTAAAGCAGCGACCCCTAAGAATCTGAATTGGTTGCGCTCTCTTGTCGCCTATTGTGTTAGAGAGTCTGTTTGGCATATGTATGCAGCTCCAATCAGAAGAGATTTAATTAATATGCTTAGAATGTATATAACATTTTCTAAGCGCTATATGGGAAAGAATGGTTGGCTGCTGGCTACGGAGGATAGGGACATGTTTCTCCGTATGACGATGGAGATACCTGTAGAGGGAATGGTTAGATATGGAAATATAGAAGTAGTGCTAATGCCGACTGGAACGCTGGATAATTTGGATAATTGGCCTGGTGCTGACACGGTTGCGAAATGGGAAAAGAGTGTAAAGGAGGCGGACAGAATAGAGACAGAGAGAAAAGAGAGGGAAAAGGAAGAGGA
>JAITBB010000037.1 GCA_031283795.1 Rickettsiales bacterium | reverse complement strand
GAGCCATGTGGCAATGGCCAGGACGTTCTGCAACGTGCAGGAAGTGGACTATATGAGAAGTATAGGTCTAGCCAGAGGTGGGAGCATGGAGAATGCTATGGTTTTCGGAGAGGATGGTCTTCTCAGTCCGGAGGGGTTTCGCTGTTCCGACGAGGTGGTAAAGCATAAGGTGTTAGACTGTGTCGGTGATATGTTTCTCTCTGGCCATAGAATAAGAGGAGCTCTAGTGGCCAGAAAAAGTGGTCACAGGCTAAACAACGAGCTTCTATGGAAGATATTTGAAGATGATGAAAACTATACCCTGGAGTAGCCAGGTGGCGACTCTGGTGGGAATTTATTCTGGTTTTGCAATGAGTTTTAGCAGGTCAAGTTCGCTATAGTCAGCGAATTTGCCGTGAGTGAATATTGTTGTAACCTCCAGTTTGCCTCTATTTACCCCTCTACAGGCTACACACATGTGCTTCGCCCTCGATAGAACAAATAGTCCTGCCGGCTTGAGATTTGTCACCATTGACATACCCACATCTCTAACCAGATTCTCCTGGATCTGTAGTCTCTTTGCGAAACAGTCGACAATTCTGCTAAACTTGCTTAGTCCAAGAACTCTGCCATCTGGGATATAGCCTATGCTGATCAGCCCATAGAAGGGCAAAAAATGGTGCTCACAAACGGATGTGAACTCAATGTCTCTCAGCAGAACCAGGCTGTTATTGCTACATTCAAATGTTTTATAAAAATCCCTATCGTTCTGGTTATAGCCACCAAGAAGTTCTGCAAAACCCCTAGCTGCTCTCCCGGGAGTTTCGATGAGACCGGTTCTTTTTAGATCATCCCCTACGGCCTCAATGAACAGTCTGAAACCCTCCTCGATCTTTTCCAGATTCATAATTTGGCCGGATTTGTTCTATAGTTCATAGCTAGCTTCGTTATCCCTAGTCTCCTGAACGGTAGCTCTATAGCAGTGAGGCACATTGTCCACCACCCACTTTGCTATGTTTTCGGCTGTGGGATTGAACGCCAACACCTCATTCAGGTTTTTGTGGTCAAGCTTTGAACGGACTATTCTCTTGATGTCGTTGAAGTCCACAACCATGCCATTCTCTGTGAGATTTTCACTTTTGCAGTACACAACTATGATCCAATTATGTCCATGTGGGTCTTCACATTCACCATCCTGGCCGATGGTTACTCTATGACTAGCACTAATTTCCAATGTTTTTTTTATGTAATACATACCGCTCCTCTAAAAATTATTGGGACTTTCGATCAGTCCAGAAGGCTAATCTTCTAAACCGGTCCAATACTAATTTGTAGATTTTATCTTGTCCATTGTCAAAGTGAAATTCAGTCTCCTTCGGATACTCACGGAAATTAAGTCCATAAACATTTACTGCTGAAATGCAGAGGGCCTGGTTGTCTTTTTATTCGATATTGCTATAATGTGGAACAGTCCAATGACAATGATGAATACCCAATGAAAAAAGAGAGATATAAAATTACCACAGCCGTGTATGCGGTGATCATGAGAAATGGACAGCTTCTGCTGTCACTCAGGCGCAATACCGGCTTTATGGATGGTAAATATTCCCTTGTGAGTGGTCATCTGGAGGCTAACGAAACGCTATCGGAGGCTATGGTGAGAGAGGCTAGAGAGGAGGCCAATATAACCATAGAGCGAATGCACATAGGCACAACTCTCTTTAGATTTGGAGCGAGTCCCGAATTCGATGATTATATAGACTTCTTCTTCATAGTGGATGATTTTAGTGGTGAAATCCTCAATAATGAGCCAGAAAAGTGTGAGGAACTCAGATTCTTTCCCCTAGACGCCTATCCAGACAACATGGTTGACTATGTTAGATATTGTCTGGAGAACTTAGAGAGAGGGGTAATGTACTGTGAATGGCCACCGGCAGGATCCAGATCGAAGACGGGTGGAATCTAGGGTGTGGAGGAGAAGCTGCCGCTGGGAGTGGACTCTCTGGCAATGGCGATCGCCTCCGTCGCGATACCAATAGAAATGCCAATAGAACATAGCGGAGATAACCAATAGCAATCGGAGTGTAAAATGCCGGAACCCCCCTCTAGGTCCTAGAGGGGGGTTCCTTTCTAGAAATAAACTGCTATTCTTTTAGAATTTCCAACTGGTTTCCAGGCTGACTCCATTGTTTGTCATATCGCTCGAGTATCTTCCGCTGTAGCCGAGTGATACCCTGAGGGTACTGCTTATTCGGTAGCCGGCGCTGAGTCCTAGCTCCGTCGTAAGCTTAGCCTTCTTGTCATTCTCATCCAATATCTGATAGCTGTTGCCCTCCTTCAGAGTAACGGAATAGGAATCATCCCCACCACTGTAGATATCGTAGCCGAATCCCAGCTTAGCGCCCAGTTCAATCTTATTCTGGAGAAGTCCAATGACTCTGACAGCCGGCGCTAGTGTCATGATATTTCTAGTCACAGCGGCCACATCATTGAGCTTTCCACTCTGTTTGTCCTGATGGACTCTAAAGTATCTGAGACCGATCTCCGGAGCCAGGCTAATCCTCATGTTATTCTCCTCTTTGATATTGATTTTATAGCTTAGTGCAGGCGAGATACCAATTATGTTTCCCTTACCCGACAGCTCGCCATCCTTGTAGTCTGTGAGACCAAAGGTCAGCAGAGTTAGAAGATGTAGGCTTCCAAGGCCATAGTCTCCGAAGAGGGATAGACCATGTGTACTGGTAGTCCTTTCTCTGACATCTCCCTTCGACTCATCCTTGCTAAAGCTATAGGCTACGCCAAGCCTAAGGTTGTCCTTCGGCTTGCGGTCGAAGCCCAACACGAACCCAAAACCTGAGGTTTTCATATCCTCATCGAGTTTCTGACTTCCAAAGTTTCCGAAGAACTGCAGCCAGAGTCTAGACAGAAGATGTTCATCGGAGGCTCTCTCCTTCAGAGAACCATAGGCCAGCTTGTCATCGCCAGCCGCTGCCACCAGCAGCTCTGCGGTGGGTGCAGAGACATCGGCAAGACTATCCGTCAGGAATACCCTATCGGCTATGATGTCGCTGGAGGACTGCACATGCAGCACCTCAGCTTTGGACTGGGCAACCACATTGGAATCCGGATTGTTTTTTATCAGAAAGTCGTCGATGGCTGTCTCAAGTAGATTCGCCATAGATGACAGTACATCATTATTATCATAGTCCAGAGTACTCTGGATTTCTCTGATAAAGGCATCGGTAACCGTAGGAGAAGCGAGGAACACGGACATAGTTGCTTTTTTGCCGTTGCTCATTTTGTCCCCCTGGCTAATATCCAGCTTCTCTTTGAAGAAATCCTTCATAGTTGTCTGTTTGAAGTGAAGAATTCTATAGTCTGGCTGTTCTTCTTCTCCTTCTTCTACTTCTTTGGTAGCAAAGGCAACCTCCAGTGCTCTGTTGCCGGGTGCTACAATGAATCTCTCTCTGAACTGCGGTGTGAAGTCTACTATACTATCGTTTCCAATTGGATACAGATACTTGTAGTAGATGTCGCTAGCATTATTGTCCAGTTCTTTGATCTCGTCTATACTTATGGTCAGACTTGGAGAACCCGTCAGAGAGCCATCCATCTGAATGCCTAACATCCCCCCGACACCACCTCTAGTGGACCTATCGCCATCCGCATCAGTCCCAGCGGTATCAAACTTCCACACATCCAGAACAAGATCTGTCTCATTCTCAAACATTACATTTTTCTGATCAACCGTAGCTCCTCGCAGATAGAGGCTAGAGTAGTCGCGAACATTCAGGGTACCGCCGTCGCCAACGATGCCATCATATGTGTAGTCTCCGGAATCCGGTTCGGGAGGACGATTACCAAATGTAAGAGATCCAGAGGCGTTCACATCTATGGTACCTAGGTTGGCTATATCGCTGAGTTTGCCTCCTCCCTGCCTATTGTTAACGAATTCAACCCCGGCCCTCACTTCGAGAGTGCCTTCAGCAGCTATTTTTATAGCTCCCACTCCGTCTCCCTCTGTTCCTCCCACATTGTCCTCGAAGAGTGTTTCCCCTCTCACGATGGCTTTGGAACCTTCACCTGCTATCTCCAGCACTCCGGCTTCCCCCGCACCGGTGTTCTGGAGACCTCTAAAGACAGCGTTCTGGATTATTTTCTCTTTGCCGTTGGTGATCACAAACTTCTCAGGAATTTCTCCCTCCAGATACCCTAGGAGTACAATATCTTTCTTGTCAGCAGAAATTGACATATCATAGTCTCTGTCTTTAAATCTAACGGGACTGTCGAGAGCTCTAGGATTAAAGTCAGTATTAAGTGTATTCTCAGCGGCACTCTGGATGTAACTATACGTTCCCTTCACAAAATGCTCTCTAGAGACACCTGACATATCCACGCTAACTCTGACGGAGCCTATTTCGAGGGAACCGCCCGACTGTATATTAATATAGCCTCCTGTTCCTGTCCCGACAGCTTCACCGCCTTTTGTAGCCTCCTTCAGAGTTTTCACTCTAAGCAGCAGGATTGGACAATTGCCATAGTAATCAAAAAATCCCAGAGTTTCTTGGTCTATTTTTGCGTCTGCCCCGATGTCGAGTATGCCGGCACCACCAATGAACAACCTCACACCTTCACCAGCTATACCTTTGGGGAGGGTTAATTTTGCATTCTCAGCCAAAAGTACCCTAACTTCTCCTCCACTATTAGAATTTTCTTCCGGAGAGATGTTACTAATATAGATGTTACTGATATCGGCAAGAGCTCCGGTTTCGCCGAAGACTATGGAATCCTCAGCCTTACCCGCCCAGAGAGTCAGTTGGCCACTGCCAGTAACGATAAACACTCCGTTGACTTGCGGGCCTCTATCTGTGAAGTCCAATGGTCCGACAAGGAATACCGTTCCACCACCATTAACAGTCACAAGTGGGTTTGGAACATCCTTGTCCCAGTAAACTCTTTCTAGAGCGTTCCAGTTGGTGAGAGAAAACGGAGCAATCCCATTACTAAGCTGAACAGTCATTGCCTCCGTCTGTCTACCCGAAATGATAATTCCTCCGTTTTTACCATCAAAAATAATGAATTTGGTTTTGTTGTCGTCGAGGCCTAGCCTCGCCCGATAGGGCTCACCTATCCCGTTTACTGTTGGGGGATATTCCATAGTAAGTTCTAGTCCTCTTGCATTTGCTGCTGCACCGTCTCCCGTTAAATACTGATGGGTAACATCAGCAGCATTGCCCCTCCTATCCACTGACATATTAGTAGCAACCCTGAATCTAAGCAGAGCTTTACCATCATCATTGCCAGCAGAGCTTGTCTTTATGTCTAACTTGCCTCCTGTAGAAGTACTGACACTAGCATCGTAGATCAGAACGGTTATGATTGGGTTGATTGAACCATCAGTGCTATAGGGATAATAGTGTATTCCACTCTGGCTAATGGTGCCACCTAGAATTAGCTCTACCCCACCCTCGAGAGTCAATCGCCCAGTGGTATCAACTTGGTCATTAATAGGTGGTACATATTCAATAAATGACACATATTTTCCCAATTTGAAGTGGCTGCCGCTCTCACCCTCTATATGTATAGACCCGTCATTGTGAATGCCGTTATAGATTGCCGGAGCTGTTACAGGCTGTGTATCAACATCAGCAAATGTAACCCAATCACCGGCTCCGAGGATAAATCTTATTGAACTGTTTTTGTTGTTATAGATAGACCCTCCTGCTGCGGTAGCACTGTTATTTTCAAAATTTGCACTTCCTCGGATGGTTAGCTTCCCGCTGTCACTCACATAGATGGCCCCACCATTTGTAGCCGAGTTGTTTTTGAAGACTATGGGCCTGTCGGAACCATCACTGTGGCTATCAAGCGTCAGGTTCCCGGCCACGAGGAGTGCTCCTCCATTCTTGCTGGTCTCCGCCGCTAACCCTTCGAAGGAAATTGGACCACTGTTAGACGCTATCTGGTTTTTATAGACTATGATCCTCGGGCTGTTCAGGCCAGATATATTTTTTCTCTCTCGGAAAATGATAAATCTGCTTTTCCATTCCAGAGAACTAGGATCTCTATCCGGATCATCTGCTACTCCAAAGGTCCCCTCTTTTCCCCGCACTAGAGCTGGTATAATATGTGGATTATAATAACTATATTGTGATTCATCTTGTGAATCACCTAGCAACGTTAAATATGTATAGCTCCAGTGGTCGCTGTTACCCAGTAGTCCGGCAGCCTCCGAAGAGGTTATTTCCACCCGGATGTTCACTGGTTTCGATGATATTATGCTTCCCCCGTCCTGTATGGTTATATGGACTCCGGTCGGAGAAATAACGATCTCTGAATTTTCACTTATTCCTAGAAAACTGAGTTTTTTCTGATCAATGGCAGCGGATCCCAACCACAGCACCGGTGAGCCGCTAATCTCGGTTTCGCCATCGGTTCCTCCAATTCCTTTGGAAAGTTTGATGCTAGTGCCACTAACACCATTCAAAATGGCTTTTCCAGCATTGTGGATATCCCAGCGGGCGCTAGTCTTCACAAAGTCCAGAAAACTTCCAGCCTCTTCCAGAGAAACGGTTAGCTCTCCGGGAACGGTCTCTGTTGCTTCACCTGCACTTTGTTCTACGCTCTCTGTTCTAGTACTACCACTAATGTCTATGGCGCCACCATCTCCAGCGCCTTTGCCTATGTTCGAGAAGCTAGCCGATCCTCTGATAAGCACCTTTGCGTCGGATTCAATTTTAATGGCTTCCTCGGACAGATCGGTGAAATTTACAGGCTCAGCGTTCTCTCCGATGGTCATAGTGGTGCCACTCAGCACAGTAATCCCAGTTGGTCCTGGCAGGGACCTGCTGATAGCTCTTCCCCCGGGAAGACTAAGCACCAGCATTCGCCTTAATGAACCTCCTCTGAAATTTATGGAATAGTATGATGATCCGAAATCATTCTTTATCTCGGGGTTGAACCAAGGTGTCAATCCGGAGGCATACCAGTACGAATCTAGGGTTCCCGTCGATTCTACCGCAATCAGGGGGTCTAATGTGAAATAACCCTTGAGTGCAGTGGAGATCAAATGACCTCCCGAACCTCCGTAATCATCCATTGGTCCAACATATGTCTCTCTTGATTCTCCAAGGCCCTTTATGGTCAAATGAACGACAATATTGCTAATATCCAAACCGCCAATATTCACACTGTCAAGGTCCACATTGCCAATATCCACACTGTAGGCGCTAAGTGTGGAGCTGCCTAGATAGAGATCCATTGAACCAGAAAAAATAGATGGTGCGGCAATCCCAATACCCCCCGATAGCCTCAGACTGGTACCTTTAACACCCCATATGTGTAGGATACTGCCCCCTGTGGGTTCGGTGTCTCCAACATTTTCGGGACGTCCACTACTACCTATGTCCACAGTGCCCTGGGTATTTTTGAATAGCACCCTATCTCCGGAAACCGGCAGGACAATATACAGCTTCGAGCCAGTACCCTGCAGGTCTATGACTCCTTTGGGTTTAGCAATTTTTACTTCCTTCGCGCGAGCTGGCTCTTCAGACGCAGACTCCTCAGGAAGCCACTCAGTACTTTCATCCCCCCACTCAGGAGGAAGCTCCTCAGGAGGCTCATCCGTAGGCTCCACAGGCTCCTCAGGAGGCTGCTCCACAGGCTCCTCCGTAGGATCCACCCTAGGCTCCTCCTCAGGAGGCTCCTCAGGAGGATCATAGGGAGTTTCATCATCCAGAGGCTCCTTCAGATTAGCGGGAAGGCTATAGGGATCAGAATCATAATTACCGTTAGCAATGCCATCAAACACTACGGAACCAATCAGAAGAGCAGCTTTGCCAGCGGTGATATCTAGAGCTCCATATTGGAAACCTTTAAAGAGTACGGGTCCGTCCACAGCTCCATTGAGGACTAGAAGACTATTACCACCATATTCAGGCTTGGTGGTCTGCTCTCCGTAGATAAACCTCGTAGATACGGGGAAATGGTATCTAACCGCCCTCCTATCGTTACCGCCTTCGGCAAACCCTACGCTATAGCATAGATTAATATCACCATAACATTGGTTGGCGATATCCAGCCTACTGGACGGGTGTAGCTCTATTCCACTCCCTTCCAAATATTCATTAGTACTATCTAATTCATCCGGGACTACACCTATGTAGGTGTAGTAGTTATATCTAGTACCTTCGCTATTAGCTGTCACATCCCCCAGAACTATTGGCCTGACTGTGGATGGAGCACCATCCAACTTTCCGTCACTACTAATTTCTATGATCCCCCCCTTTACTGTTCCTCCAGAGCTGTAGCTATAGCTCTCTTCACTATCTATATCTATTTGGTCAAACTCCCTAATTCCAATGGAAAATTCTGGTTTTTCTCCGCTGACGTTGCCGGAAATATGTATGTTTTTGGCCCGTACCAGCGCATCAAACCAAAAATTCACAGGTCCCTTGATGTTTAGTGTGTCCAGATTATCCAATAGAGTTATTGAATAATTAGTTAATAAACTACTATTCGGTGTCTCGTGCTTGTTTCCAGTCATTCTAAAGGTTGTCTCCTTCACGCTGCTAATGAGGAGGGAACTTCCTCTGGTCAGGTCAGGATCATTCAGCTCTTCCAGATAGTAGCCACGGACGCTAAGCTCTTCTCTGTCCTGGGGACTAATTATTACTTCTTTCGCAGTTACTGATATATTATCTAGTGAGCCGATGAATGTTGAAAATAGAATATTGATTCCCGTATTTCCGATAATTTCGAAGTAGTCTCCAGGATCTCTCAGAAAGACTATCAGAGTTCCACTATCTCCAATACATATGAGTTTCTGCACCGTGTTATTTAGGAATTTTACATTTCTAGCTATAGTTAGACCATACACATTCAGAAGTGCTGTCGTTTCTGGAGTTTCTGCCATCCTCATGATAATGTTAGAGAACGTCGCATCATGGATAATTGCAGCCTCGTCACTAGCAATACTGACCGGCTTCGTCACATTTCCCGTAATTTCCCGAACTGCCGCTCTGGCTCGACCGAAATCGATGCCAAACAGCAGCAGACCTACCACCAAAAATTTCCCGGTCCATGGTTTTATCTGAGTTATAGAAGAGTTTTCGCGGAGACACTTTATCTTGACTGAGAGAAGAGACATAGGTATATTTATGTAAAAATATTTTCCATATTAAATGCATAAATGTTTTTTGCAATACTAATTCGTCTCTGGATCACGTGTTAATAACATTTAGGCTCTGTGGTTCTGGCTGGGACATTTTTATGGGATTGGATAATTATAGTAGAATATGGGGATAGTGGGAGATCCATTAGATAGGAGAAGTGCTGAAAGTACTGGAAATATCCAGGGGATAGAGAGGATGGTGGATTTCCTAAATTTCTTCTCAGCTTCTCTGGCATTGCATGGTCCAGTTCCAGCTGGCTGGTAGTCCCTACGGGATTTGAACCCGTATTACCAGCTTGAGAAGCTGGTGTCCTAACCACTAGACGAAGGGACCCCGGATGACCCGGAGCCTCAGGATATCTGTGGCCTTGAATTTGTCAACAGGGTTTATTTCTTCACCTTTTGACTAACTTACATAGTCTGGTGCTGTGACGGAGCTGACGGTGCGTCGGGAGGTGCCCAGATCTTCCGGACGTAGACAGGGTTGACAGAATGTAGCCTCTAGAGACCAATGAGATTGCCCACGCCTTCGAGGACACTCTGCACGGCGCCGATGGTGCCCTGTAGGCTGAGATCTAGAAATGAGTCATTTTCCCTATAGCTGAGCATGGAGTGGATGAAACCCACTGTGTCGACGGGCATATTGTCTCTTCTGCAGGTTTCACTGTACTCTAGAGCTCCGCTAACCGCGTTGGAGACAGAGTTAAGGGTTATGTACCAGGGGTTTAGGAATGTGGAGGAGACGGTGGAAATTCCAAAACCAACCAGACGTAGCCAATGGGAGGACTTCCAGAGATTATAGGCTCTCATGGTCACCTTTCCAGCACGCCAGGCCGTTATTCCGGCTCCGATCACGTTTAGAGGCAGATTGGATAGTGTTTTAATTCCACCGTAGAATCTATCTCCAATTATCTTCGGCCCATATTCATCGGCCGCTATCTCTAGCAGTTTGGCGAATGAGAAATAGGCGGCATTAAGGGAAGCTTTCCAGATGTTACCCTTCCCGTCCTCGAAGAGTCTTTTTGACAGTTTTCTGCCGAAGCCAACAAAAGCGCCTATGGATAGTTTGCCCTTTGTACTCTCCATAAAGTTGTTCATTTTCTCACACATGTCCTCGGATATGATGCCGTTGTCGCACAGGATTTTCTCCCCATTTGCAATCATCCCCCCTGTTTTCTGAGTTGCCGTGTAGCTCATGACCTCGGCTGTCGCTTCCCCCACACTTTCCAGATTTAGATTGTAGAAGTTCTTTATCATGGCGCTGAGCACCGGCCCGGCTTTGCCTCTGTCGTCTTCTCCTAGAAGTTTCAACTCAATCATCTTGGAGATCGAATTAACGGCAACATCATAGCCAATTCTACTATAGTCAAACTGCTCTTCCCCGTCTCCATAGCGCCCGTAGAGGGATTTTTCTGTGGACTTTAGAAATCTATTGATACTTCGGCTTCCTATGTTGAGGAGGTTCCTTTCGCCGATTCCCACAGAACTATATGATTGCAGGAGAAGCTTGTATGCCCTCTCATATTGTCCAGAAAACCCAGAGTCCGTGTCGTTCGCGCTTTCTACTCGGTTAGCCAGGAAAATTCTGGTGGCCAGGCGCTCCATCTTTCCAGAGGATTCATTATTCTCCAGGTACCTCCGCATAGTATCCAGATCTAACTTCACTATGATGACTATAGTGTCTTTCTCATGCACCAGAGTTTCTATGTAGGGACTACAGAGGGGAGGTTTTCCCACGTTGCACTCTTTTCCAGGGTCCCTATGCCTATTTACATTTTTCTCTATCTCCTTTGACCATTCCTCCCTCTCCCATCTATCTCTGGGTTCGCTCTGTGTTCCATTCTTTGGGAAAACGAAAACGCCCGTTGCCTGGTTACGGGGACGCCCTAGAATACCTCTGACTCTGAGCCCTATATTTCCCTTGGCCAGATCCCTAGGGACAGGGAAGAACCAAAAATCCCTTCTATCCTCTTCCATTTCTCCATCATGGGCATAGGAGCTAATGGAGAAATTCTCTGGAACGGCGTAGCATCCCTGAGCGCAATAGCCTAAAATCGCAATAGATAAGACAATTTGTTTTAACAGAAAACCTGCCTTCCTTTTTGTACGTTCCCCCAGTGGGCCACCATCTGGACATGATAATGCCTGATTAATTTAAATCAAGTTATTTCTGATATATTTATTAAGGGGCTAGTCTAAATATCTCGGAGCTATTGGTCTATTGACCATAGGTAAGTGAGACTATGCGGTCAACGATTACCGGGACTAGTTCTTTTCCACCGGAGGTCTTGCATTTATGAGAAAATTATATACTGTGTTTTCTCACTGGGAAGGGCCTTCCATTTTTTTGTGGTCACCGAGTTCCTCCCCTCCTTAGGGGAGGAAGTCGTTTTCCTCGGGAAGGGGGGTTTATGTGCAAAAAACAAAGGGAGGACTACCGTGAAGGTGAGAAGCTTAGAGGAATTGGAGGATAGGGTTTTGGCCCTCTATGAATCAACTATAGAGGAATGCTATGCTGGGCCACGGAATGAGGATAAGGAAAGCTGGGAAGAGATAGAGGGAAGAATCAGAGGTGTGGTTCGGGCCATCGTTGGCAGTAGGCATATAGAGCAGAAAGGAAAGCTTGGGCCCAATGACCTGGTCTTCGAGACAGATCTCCATGGCGATCTTGTTGCCTTTTTAAATACTGTGCTCAGCACTGGTCTGGTCAAATTCAATGAGGATAACCCTCTGGGCATAGTTTTCTATGATCCCCTGACAGATCAGGAATATGATTTACATACCTTTGAGAAGCATGTGGCGAGTCTCGGTAGAGACAGATCTATCGAATTGATGCGGCGCATTCAGCTGCTTCCGGATGTGGCTCCTACGGAGGACTTTGGGAAATATATCAACTGTGGGGATATCCTTGACAGAGGGCAGCAGAGCGAGCAGCTACTCTATCTGATTCGACGTCTATGTGGGGGGTACTCCAAGAAGTATCCAGAGAATTCGGCTCCCACGATAATAATTGGAAATCACGAGGGCCTCTTAATTATTCCCGATTATGATAATAGCCTTACTGTGGCTCTTATTAGTGCAGGGGGGAAAAATGGAGCTAACCATATATTTAGTTCCATAAAATATATATATGGTTACTGTTGTGATAGTGATATCAAAAAACAGAACTGTGCGTTGAAATTTAGAGATATGGGGATGGCCGTCAGAACTGCCATAGATAGTGGAGAGTTTACTCTTGCCCATAGAGTTGGAAAGACAATATTTACCCATGCTGTGATCACAGTGGGGATGATAGAGAATTTGTCCAAGCGCTTCAACACTCTGGCCGAAGCTCTAGAGAATGCTAGTGGCTGGGACAGTAGAGGGGATCAGACTCTGAAGAAGGAGATACAGGTCCTAGCAAAAAACCTAGACCTTTTGGCAAAACGCGTGTCATACCCTAGAGATCTCTCCGAGTCAGAGATAGACAATCTAGTGGACACCCTGAACAAATTTAATGTTGCGAGGGCCAAGTTGATCGAAAGGAGAGGGAGAATTGCTGGGGTCGAGGAAGAAACCAACCCATTATTGCCGGGCGAATATGGTATCGTCAAGATTATGAATCAGGGAATTGATGATGATATAACTTGGTTGAGAAAGAGATTTACGTCGAATTCTACTAAGCTACCACCCGGAGTAAAGTTTGTGCTGGGACATGATCCTGATCCTGAGGAACACAGAAAATGGAACCCAGGGATGATATCCTATATAGATTCCTATGTGTCATCGGGCTATAATGAAGGAACAACCAGAGCTAATTATTTTGTTGCTGACAGATCAATTTTCGATAGTGAGGGGCCCTTTTCCGAAAAGAGAGCACCACATATTGTGTCAGAGGATATAACACCCGCAATGCTAGAGGAGAGAGCCAGAGCTACGGTG
>JAITBB010000066.1 GCA_031283795.1 Rickettsiales bacterium | reverse complement strand
GAGAAGGATTATGGCGGCCATAGCCAAGGGAATAGAACATAGTGGCGGTGTTATACTGGCACAGATAGATGAACTGCCGGAAAATGTGGAGAGTTTTGTGGTAAAGACAAAACAGTATTCGAAGGGTAGCTGCATGAGATTCTCTAGTAAGTACAGCTGCCCCGAGTCTGGCATGACCATAGAGAGTATAGAGCCCAAAATGTTCTCCTTCAACAATCCCTTTGGGGCCTGTAAGAAGTGCGATGGTTTGGGTACAGAATTGATGTTTGACGAGAAGCTTGTAGTTATGGATCCGACTCTAACGATAAACCAGGGGGCTCTGGATCCCTTTAGGATAGATGCGATGACCAGAATATACATGAAAACTCTGGAGCAAATCGGTAAAAAATATAATTTTAATTTAGACACAGCCTTCGAAAAATATCCGGAGTATATAAAGAACATAATACTATATGGTTGCGACGACGATGTGGACATAGAGGTGGAAGAGAATACCCTGTCATCGACGCTGTCCACAAAATTTATTGGAGTAATGAATATAATAAATGAAAGATACCTTCAGGCTAAGGATGAACTCCTGCGGGACGAACTGGGAAAATATCAGAGTCTCCGGGTGTGTAACTGTTGCAAGGGCTATAGGCTGAATGAAGAGGCACTGAGCGTAAAGATTGATGGAAAGCACATAGGTGAAGTCTGCGACATGTCCATTGGTGAGATATACAGATTTTTTAAACATTTGAATGATGTTCTTGGCACAAATGATCGAATCATTGCTGATCGAATAATATCGGAAATAGAAAATAGATTGAGCTTCCTCATGGACGTGGGTATAGACTATCTAACCCTGAATAGGCAATCCGGCACACTTTCCGGAGGCGAAAGCCAGAGAATTAGGTTGGCAACCCAGATTGCCACCGGGCTGTCCGGTGTCATATACGTTCTCGATGAGCCATCGATAGGTCTACACCAGTCGGATAACCAGAAGTTGATAAAAACCATGAAGGCCCTTAGAGATCTGGGTAATACGGTAATAGTGGTCGAACATGACGAGGAAACTATGATGGCGGCCGATTGGCTAATTGACATAGGTCCTGGAGCTGGAATACATGGAGGTAGGATAGTTGCCGAAGGTGTTCCATCGGACATTCTTAACAACCCAGATAGTCTAACCGGTGCCTATCTTAGTGGGAGAAAGTCTATACCTGTGCCGCCAAGGCGAAGAAATTTCAATCCCCAGAAAAAGATCACTCTCGTCAATGCTCGGGGCAACAACCTGAAAAACATTACTGTTGATTTTCCTCTGGGAGTTTTTTGCAGTATAACTGGCGTATCCGGAGGAGGCAAATCAACCCTTGTGCTGCAGACTCTCCATAGAGCTCTTTCTCGCCTTCTTATGAATGCTAAGGTTATACCGGCACCCTATGATAGGATAGATGGTCTCAACAATGTGGATAAGATTATACAGATAGATCAGTCACCCATTGGAAGAACTCCTAGGTCGAACCCCTGTACCTACGTTGGTATTTTTACCTATATCAGAGACCTATTCTCCAGCATTCCGGAGGCGCAGGACAGAGGGTTCACCATAAACCATTTTTCCTTCAACGTCAAGGGGGGGCGCTGCGAGCACTGCCAAGGTGATGGAAGTATAAAGATAGAGATGCACTTCCTGCCGGATATATTCGTCCAATGCCCCATATGCAATGGGAAAAGGTATAACAGAGATATATTGGAAATAGAGTATAGTGGTAAAAATATAGCCGAAGTATTGGACATGACGGTGGAAGAAGCCTGTAAATTTTTTGTCAGGGAACCGCTAATATACGAAAAATTTAAGGCGCTCAGAGATGTTGGTCTAGGCTATATAAAGATAGGACAGTCGGCCACGACGCTTTCCGGTGGTGAGGCGCAGAGGATAAAGTTGGCAAAAGAGTTGAGTAAGAAGGACACAGGAAACACCGTCTATATTCTCGATGAACCGACAACAGGTCTGCACTCCGACGATATAAGAAAACTATTGTCGGTTCTCCATAAGCTAGTTGAGCAGGGAAACACAGTCATGGTAATAGAACACAACTTGGATGTGATAAAGACCTCGGATTGGATCATAGACATAGGACCCAGAGGGGGAGATAACGGAGGCTATGTGGTTGCCCAGGGGACTCCCGAAGAGGTTGCGAACAGGGAAGGCAACCTCACTGGTAAATACCTAAAAGCTGTGTTGAGGAAGTATCAAACCGACCAGGCAAAGCTAAACGACAATGGCTCCGGCTTAGAACCCTAGGGTACCCCAGCGGGTCTTTGCCGGATCACAATGGATTTTATACCTAAATATGTCGATCCATGGGAGGCTCTAGCTCCTCCTCCCACTGGCGGTAGGTTTCCCAGGGTTTCTGGAGACAAAAGCCATCATAATTTCTTCCACAGAGATATTCCTTAAGTTCTGTGTTTCTCTTTTCTATATTCTCTTTTGCCGCAAGTAATTTGTTACCACATCCGGTTTTTACCTGTTCGGTGAATATGTCTACTTCCGGGCGTATCTCTCTGTTATCCAGAGGCGCACTCCAACCTATGTATTTGATTGCCTCTGAGATTTTATTGGTCACATATTGTGATACAAGGGCGGTGTTGTTCCCACGTACTCTGTCCTTTGCCTCTTTGAAATTATCATTAATGTCGTTTATATACTTGCTTGCTGCATATTGAACACCTTTGATTCCGGACAATTCATTAGAACTGGGAATTTCACCATCACTGTCCCAACTCACCAGCTGCTTCTTTCGCTGTATATTTCTTTGTTCTGTATCTTCATCCGCTGCTACAAGTAGTTTAAACTCTTCCTGAATCAGGGCCGCATGGCTACAGACGAGTCTTCCCAGGGTGCCGAATAGACCTGTATTATAGGCAATGTAGACCGTTCCAGCGATAGGGGGCAGCACAGCTCCCAGTAGGAAGCATGCCGGAGAACTCACCGCGCCAAAACACCGCCCTCTGGGGGAGTTTAGACCGGGAGGTGTGGATAGGGTAAAAAGCCCTAGAAGGGCAAAGTATACGACAAATTTACTTCTATTCATATTTTCCGAAAAATTCCTATAGCCTGATAGTAATTCCATGTCTTAAAATAATCAAGCATATTTTAGTGTGTATGGGGCAAATTAGTTCCTATCAATGATCCTATGATATTCTGTTAATTTTTCCCCAGATTCTCCCACTAATGGTAGATTCTCTTCGCTGGACATCCTGTGAAGGTAACTCGATCATATAAATATTTTATCATCATGATGGAAACTGTGGAAAAACAAATTCTATTGCTGGGAATTATGAGACAGTCTCCATAGAACTCACAAACGGGTTTACAAATAATAACTAGATAATACTCTCAAGAACTAGGAGTTTAGGGAGCTTTTCTATGAACCGTTTTGTTGATCTGGCGAAAAAATACATAAAGAGATACGCGGTGTATATTGTAATCCTATTAGCTCTGGTGGCGGGTTCTCTATATAGAAAGGATCTACTCAGAGAACAGTCGAAGACTAGAGAGAGTACAGATGGAGGTAATAGACGGGTTTCCACTATAATCCTGAACTCTAATCTCCACGGAAAGAGTACCGAAGAGAAGAGGAAATATCTATTGAATAATTTCGCGATGGACTGTTTCATCGGCGACAGCGCGGCTAAGGTTACGATAGTTGACTACTCCTCATTTAGCTGTAAATACTGCAGAAAGATGAGGCCAGAGATCAGGAAAATTGTTCAGGAGTACGTAATAGACAAAAAGGTTGTCAGATACGCTCTTAGACCCATATATGGGGTGAAAAATATACAGATAGGCGCCTTTTTACAGTGTTCCAAACCCGAAGATAGGCTTAGAATTGCGGAGGAACTGTTTGACGCGAATGTCGATGCGGTGAGTGATGTCAGCTCCTTTCTGGTGGATCTCGGGAAAAAATATGGTATGGACGAGGAGTATGTGAAAAATTGTATCAGTGATGAGGATACCTATGGAAAAATAATATACATGCAGCAGAACAGCCGAGAGGTTTTCAACATAAATGTTACCCCCCTTCTGGTGATAAATGATCATGAGAAAATTGGTTACCGAAGCTATGAGCAAATTAGAGATGTGGTGGAGAATATTCTGGGAGGAGCACGGGAATGATAGAGGGTATCTGTGGTTTACTGAGGTTAACGGTACTCTTCCTGCTCTTCGCTCTGTGTGTGGCATTCGCTCTCAACAACGCTGATTTTGTGAAGCTAAATCTGTCTCCGTTTGGGTATATTGTGGAGATCAGACTGTTTCTTCTGATGCTGTTCTCCTTTATCACGGGCTCGCTTCTGACAGCGCTGTTTGGTCGTATCCGGAGGCTGTTCAATGTATTTGATTTAAAAAAGCTGTATAGTTCGAGAAAGATCAGAACTCTGGAGAACGAGCTCAGAAAGCTGAAAAACAGGTGTGAAAAATTAAAGACTGGTGGTGAGCATGAGTCTAGTAAATAAAACTTTCTATGTACTGCTTCTGGTGCTATTGGCAAGCTGTTCTCCTCGGAAAACGGGAGATGTTTTTGTGGATTCTAGGGACAATCTCGTGATAAGGGGTAATGATGGCTTATCAAGATTCAACCTGGGTGACTCCATCAGGGGGGAAGCAGATGTTTTTTTGAATAATGGCGATGCCTTTGTAGTCTCCATGTCCAACAGTATAATAAAATTCTCTCTGAAGGATAATGCCATAGTCTGGAAAAAATCCATAAATTCTATTCCCTTGGCTAATTTAGCCTTTAATGGCTCCGAGAAGATCTATTTTACGACAATAGATAATAGATTCTACATTCTAGACTATGATACGGGAAGAATAGAGTTTATATATAGCAACGTGAGTGAAAGAACCGTAGTCCATCGCATAGCACCAATCTACTATCGAAAGAAAAATCTAATAGTTGTCACATTCAATGATGGAGAGGTTATAATATTTGGTGGACGGAAGAATAACATTCTCAGGGTAATCTATCCGGGGCCAGCGAGAGAATCTAGTGTAACTCTGGAGAATAATCTACTGACGGTCAATGAAGAGGTGATAGATCTAGACAAAGTCGGAGATAAATGAAAACGGCCATCATAATAGCAAATCCTCTATCTGGAAAATATTCCGGAAGAATGGCCCATCGATTTACAGAGCATCTGGAAAAATTAGGTTTCAGCGTCACCATCCATGAGCTGGAGAGAGAGGAGAGGGTAGGGGGCATAATAGCCCAACTGAACTGTGAATCGCTGTCCCTGATAGTTCTTATGGCCGGAGATGGTACGATAAATAGTGCCCTTAGCGCTCTAGTAAGTCGAAATGATCACGAACAATTCACTGTGGCTCTTGTGCCCATTGGTACCGCTAATATCCTCTCTAAGGAGCTAGGAGTGGATTCTATAGAGAAATCCATGCGCGCGATAGAATATGGCGCTATAAAAAAACTGCATATGGGGAGGGTTATAGCCAAAGATGGAAATGTTAAGAATACCAGCCATTTTGCGCTTATGGCTAGTGCCGGTTTTGATTCCCAGGTGGTGAATAATGTCAGCAACAGGCTAAAAAAAATTATCGGTGGGCTTGCCTATGTTTGTGAATTCGCCAAACTGCTGTTTGGTGGACCATTCCTGGAGCTGAAAACTGAGGTTGACGGTGTGACATACCGGAATATTCTAACCTGTGTGAGTAATGGAAGATACTATGGAGTGAAGATACCTGTCACCGGTTCCCATGTGGAGGAAAATAATTTCGATGTAATTATCATAGAGAAAATGAAAAAAATCAACCTACTGCCGACTCTGTGTTGTCTCTTTAGGAACAAAGACAACAAAAGCATTATTAGGTTGACAGGGAAAAACAATGTCACTATAACAGCTGACGTTGAACATTGTCCACTCCAGATTGACGGGGACTATCACTGTGACCTTCCGGTCAGAGTCGAGTCCAGTGATATGTACATAAACATGTATTATCTGTAGACGCTATGTTCGAACCGGTTAATTTTACGTTTGGTATGCTAGAACTTTATGTGCTTATATTCTTCATAGTCTTATCCTCCCTCTTCGCCTGTTCCATATATTTTGTGAGTGGTGACATAGGTTCACCCGCAATCCTCAGTGCGGGTTCAAGAACAGTGCTGGTTGTCGTATCCTTTGTCATAAGTCTTATGATGCTATTTCTGGCCATATCCGAGAGGGTACATAAAAATGCCAAACACGTAGTTTTTTTTGTTCTACTGATATATGTCTTTATATTTCTCTGTTTCGTTTTTCTGATACTGCTCAGACTGTTTGGAATAAGGATCAACATGTTCAAAACCACAGTCTATGTCATATTTATGCACTTTTGCCTGTACTGCTATGGCTTTGTGAATAAGCTTTTCATCAGACCGACCTTCTATGAGATTAGGACAGAAAAGGACGTGAACATGAGAATAGTTTTTGTCAGCGATGTTCACATCGGAGCCGTGGGCAGCACTGTGAAACTGACGAGGAAGATAATTGACGTCATAAATGCTCAGGAGGCGGACCTGGTACTATTTGGGGGAGATACCATAGAGACAAAGGTGAGCTACATTGATTCTCTGAAATATGCCGAACTGTTTCGCGGGATAAGGTCCAGGCTTGGGGTCTATGCAATCCTCGGAAATCATGAGTACTACATGGGACGGATAAACATGGAGAAAATCCTGAAGTTTCTGATTGAAGGCTGTGGAATGAGGGTTCTACTGGATGAGTCCGTGTCCATCGATAAAAATCTGCTGCTGCTGGGGAGACTTGACGGAGGACATAGCAGAATTATGGGGAGAAAGAGGGTTGAGGAAATCATGGCTGACGCCGCCGGCACAGATGGTAGTTTTCGACTACTTCTGGATCATAATCCTAAATATTTCGATGAGGCTGTGGCAAATGGCGTGGACCTGCAATTGTCTGGCCATACCCATAATGGCCAGATGTTTCCGTTTAATCTGCTGGTCAAGTTCATATATGAAAAACCCTATGGGAGATTGGAAAAATCTGGCAGTGTTCTAATAGTTTCCTCCGGAGTTAGCACCTGGGGACCCCCTATAAAGATATGCAGCAAACCGGAGGTTGTCGTTGTAAATATAGTGGGAAAATCCCCGGCACCCCCCGGAGGCAGGTGAAAAGATGATTGGGTGGGCCTGCTGTGGCGGAAACTTAAAATAGAAGCGATAGCGGTGAGAATACTGACAATCAGAGCTAGAAAAGATTTTCTACGGGTCCAGAGGGGAGCTGAGCTTACGGCAAAGAATGGTAATATGATAATTTTATCCAGAAAAACAGAGGAAAAGTACACAGAAATAACCAACAGAAGGCGACTGGCAGAATTTACAAGAATTGGCTTTGTTGTCACAAAGAGGATCGACAAGCGGGCAG
>JAITBB010000097.1 GCA_031283795.1 Rickettsiales bacterium | reverse complement strand
TACCAACATTTGGACGCCCCACTATGGCTAGCTGTAGGGGGGCATCTTCTCTAAATGTCCCATCCATTTCTGCACCGGAGAAATCATTCAGATTCTTCGTCTTTTCGGAATATTCTCGCTGGTATGGTTCCAGAGCGTCGTAGAGAATGTTAAGGCCCTCACCATGCTCAGCAGACAGGCGAACGATTGTCTTGGGACCTAGTTTGTAGAACTCTCCATCGATATTTTTCTCGGCCCGTCGAGCTTCACACTTGTTAATAACAAGGATTGCCGGCACTCCAAGAACTCTTAGTCTCTGGGCCATTACTCTGTCCAGGCCGGTAACTCCCGCCAGTCCATCCACCATGAATAGACAAACATCCGCCTCAGCTATAGCTATTTCACTCTGTTTGGTCATTCTTTCCCCCAAACTCCCTCTGGGACTGTTGTTTTCCCAGCCGGCAGTATCGATCAATTTAAATTTCATCGGACCAATGTGGCCTGTGGACTCGTTTCTATCCCTACTGACCCCGGGATGACTGTCAACAATGGCAAATGCTCTGCCACAGAGCCTATTAAACAGTGTCGACTTGCCGACGCTGGTTCTCCCAACTATGGCCACAGTGAACATCTATCAGCGTTCTCTGAAAATTTCATCCACGATAGAGTAGCAAATGACTATGAGAGCAGCGTATTGCCCACATTTTGTAGCGATGTCATAGCTAAAACCAAACATACTGAGATACAGAATCATCAGCGCAAGTCCTAAGACAAGCATAATAAGAGCTCCATTACCCATTTTACTTACCCAAGATTAGTAATCTATCATAAATCTCCTTCCTGCCTAGGTGAAAAGCCTCGGAGAGGAACCTAGCGGAATCTCTCAGGGAAAGATACTTTAGGCTTATCCTCAGTATGACATCCATATCATTTAAATCAAGCCCCTTCTCCGGTCTGGTACTTTTTTCCAGAAGAAGAACGATTTCTCCCTTCACTCTGCCATCGGCGAACCTGGTCCTATAGTACTTCAGCATTTCACTGGCTTTCTCGGTCCTAATATCCTCGAATATCTTAGTTAGTTCCCGAGCGACACATATCATTCTCTCGCCATCCAATTCCGCTATTATTTCCAGTGTTGACAGGAGTCTATGTGGCGATTCATAGCACACGACACTCTCATCCCTTGCCAACAGCTTCTCCAGCTCCTGTTTCCTGGGTTCTAGGGACGGCGGAAGAAATCCCCGAAAAAAAAATCTGTCGCTGCCTATGCAGGACGCGCTAACGGCCGCTATGCAGGCGGAAGGTCCTGGTACGGGAATAATTTTCAACCCATTCTCTCTACATCTCTGCTTGAGCCTAAAACCCGGATCGGATATGCCGGGTGTGCCGGCATCACATATAATGGCAACACTGGCACCTTTTTTCAGAATATCGACGATGCGAGTCCTCTGATCCTCGTTGCTGTTGTCGTTGTAGATTCCGAGGTTTCTCGGGGCTAGGCCACAGAATTTTAGCAGCCTATAGCTGATCCTCGTATCCTCACAGAATATGTGATCACAGCTCCGTAGGACCCTTAGCATCCTTAGAGTTATGTCCTCCATGTTTCCTATGGGGGTAGCAACCACGTACAGCGCATTCTCCAGAGTAGTCCCCTCTACGCCGCTAAATAATTCTTGCATATTTTGCTCACCATCCTAGCATTCGTCTAACCTATCTAGGTGGTTACTATATTTTTGTGGTGGAAAAGCAACTCATAATGTTTAGTCTTCCGAAACGATTTTCCGGGTTAATAGAATACCTGCTCTTGGCATTGGCGCTGGTTTCATGCAGAAGGGATGTGGACTATTTTTTGAAAAAACAGAAGATAGAGGAGAGTGAAGTGGACTTCCGGGATGGTGATCTGAAAAGGGAATATGAGAGGGATATGGCCGGTCTGCTTAGGGTCGCTCTGCTCGTTCCCCTCAGTGGACCGGTAAGAGCTGTCGGAGAGGACCTGGTCAATGCAGCGCAACTGTCTCTCTTTGAGAATAACAAGAAGGAGGTGCTACTTAAAATATATGACACGAAGGGAACAACCTTCGGGGCAGTGGAGGCCATAAACAAAGCCATTAAGGATGGCGTTGATGTGATTATCGGTCCCGTGTTCAAGGCGGAGACGAAGGCTATACAGAAAATAGCGGAGAAAAATGGCCTACTAGTCTTTTCTCTGTCTAGTGAGCAGGATCTGCTAAACTCTAAAAATATTTTTGTCACTGGACCAATAGTGGAACAGGAAATCCAGCTGCTGATATCCTATATGGTGGAAAAGGGTATCTATAACTATGTCGGTCTTATGCCCAACACTAGCTTTGGGGCCTCGGTGAACAGGGTTCTGAGAGAGGCCGTGGTTGGCAAAGACGCTATGCTGATAAAGACCGAGTACTATGACTCGGGAGAACCCCAGATGCTGAAGAAAATCATAGAACTGGTCTCGTTCTACGAGGTCCCAAAGACCCTCTATGAGAACTTCGAGAAGAAAAAACTGGAGTCAAAGATTCTCGGTGAGACTAAAAATATTGAAATTGATATCAAAGAGGAGGACAAGATATATCCCCAGGCTATGTTCATTGCCGAGGGAGGTAAGTTTGCCGATCAAATTGGCAGCTTGGTTTTCTCAGTGAGAAAGGAGAAGAGAGACATTCAGCTGATAGGTACCAGCAAATTGGATGGTAACGAAAATACGCTGAAGAATCCATACCTGGATGAGACCATATTTGTTGGGGCCAATCCGGAAAAATACGAGAAGTATGCAGACAACTATGATAAAGCATATGGATATAAACCACTGAAAATTACCTCAATAGTGTACGACCTGATCAACATCATTGATGAGGTTTACAGAAAGGAGGATGGGGCCTATAGACCGAATAAGCATGCGCTGCTGGATCCTCTGGGTTTTGATGGCATAGACGGCAGATTCAGGTTCCTGCCCAATGGTCTGGTCGAGAGGAGGTTGTACGTTCTCCAGTTTAAAGATAGAGAAAAGGTAGTGCTTAGTACCAATCAGGAGTTTTTAAATTATTAACTTAACTAGTTGGAAATTTACTATGAAAAATATATTCCTTTTGCCACTCGCTGTAGTGCTGTTTTCCTGTAGTCAGGATCCATCGAGAGTGGCCTATAGAGAAAGTGGGGCTGGAATCGGAAAAGTGAACTCTCTAAAGCCGAGCTACATGAAGGGCGACTATGTTAGAACAAAGGACAACAAAGTTGTAAGGGATCTCAATGGAATTTCTGACAAATCCTATGCCGACGGAGATGGAGATTCTAATGGCAGCGATAACTCTACGTTAGGTTCCCCTTCAACACAGGACTTTAGAGTGATGGTGGTTCAGAGTGGTGATTCTCTGCTGAAGATAGCAAATGCCCATAGCCTGACTGTGGGGGAGATAGCCCGATTTAACAAAATTGAGCCACCATACAATATTTACACCGGACAGAAAATAAAGATACCGACAAATCGCTGGTCTAGTAGGACTCAGGAGAGCAGAGGGTCGTTCTACACAGTTAGGCCGGGAGACAATCTCTATCGAATTGCCTTTAAAAATAATGTAAATTTCACAGATCTGGTCAGAAATAATAGTCTAAAAAAACCCTATGATGTGTATATTGGCCAAAAGCTTTTTATTGGAACCAAGAAGTCTGGTGAGGAGCAAACATCCGTTCCCGAAGAAAAAGCGGCGATGGATGGACAGGGATTGGAAAGAGTTGATGGTGGGAAAAAAACAACTGTCATCACCGTTGGAGATGGGGTTTCCGACAGGGTGAATGGTAGTTTTATCTGGCCGGTAGAGGGAAAAATAATCAAGAACTTTGGAAAACAACCCAATGGAAATTCGAATGATTCGGTGAGTATAGAGGCTCCGCAGGGGACCAAAATTAAATCCATAGCCGGCGGCGAGGTGGCCTATGCCGGAGACGAACTGAAGGGTTTTGGCAGAATTATAATATTGAAGTACGACGGGGGCTGGATTTCTGTCTATGGCCACTGTGAATCCGTGACCGTAAAGGTTAAGGATATGGTTCAAAAAGGTCAGATTATCGGCACTGTGGGTGAAACTGGAAATGTTTCTGAACCGCAGCTTTACTTTTCTCTCAGAAAGGGTAGAATAGCTGTCGACCCCATAAAATATCTTCCCGGAAGGTAGAGAGTGGTTTTTATATTTTTTATTAGTAACAATGCGGAGGTGTCTATATGGACAAGCAAGTAAAGAAAATTACGAAAACTTTCAAAAAAACTTCCACCATAGCGACAGTGTTCGCTGTGGTACTGCTGTTGGTTCACGGGCTATGGCTGATAACCTTTAGGAAAAAACTTGAGGTTGTACTGGACCAGAGAACTACAAGTTACAACATAGGCTATGAAAGTAGATCGATGAGACCAAGATTATTCGGAGTGAAAAACACCATTTCGGACCTCAGGTTATCGTTTATCAGCCAAAAACAGAACTATGAGGTAATTTTTAAAAAGTTCGTCATTAACAGTTCAATGTTCAGCAGGAAACACACCATTTCGATTCCAAAGGGCGCGATTTTCAATGGAGAAAATCCCAATGGACTAAAGGCGGATTTTGTTGAGGAGCTGGTAGTTTTCACAGCAAAGAAAAATAGTGTGTTAATGCCAACAGCAGATATAAAGATTAAAGAAGTGCGAATCAGTGATGAGAAGGCTGGTGGTAGAAAAAATTTCTGCGTACTTAACAATTTTTCTCTAAACACAGTGTCAGATCTGGTTAGCAACCATATAGACTCTCTTTTCAATCTAAACATTGACGCTATAAAGATCAAAAAGAATAATGATGACCTGGAGTCGAACCTTGAGATAGTAATTTCTAGTAGCAATGGAATAGGTTCTGATGGGAAGATTATATCTATAGACACAAAGATCGAAAGTCTACTGGTCAGTGATATAACCAATAACTATGGTATATCTGTCACCGGCGGCATTAGAACTACCCAGGTACCAAGAACGGGCGTAGTGGATATAGAGTTTAAAATAATTAACTTTAACTCTATGTTGGCTGCCATTGAAAACAAGGACAGCGAACTTATCGTTTTCAACAGAAATATTTTGTCGAACACTGTACAGGTTCTCGGTTTGATTCCGGAGAATCCAAAGGACACCGACAGTGAAAAATACTACAGAATAGTTTCAGATCGTGCTTCCAATACAGTCACAGTTAATGGTGTAGACTCTGAGGCAATTATAAAAAAACTTCTTTTTATCAGCGATGAGAACAGGGATAAAGAGGGAGGAAAGGCTAAGGCTAAAGACGGAAACAGGAACGAAGATAAGGACGGGGCCAAGGGTAATTGATGAGCTGACACGTGCCTTCCACCTTCTAAAAAGTGCAGGAGGTGCTGATTGCCATGCTGCTGGAACGGATGTCATATGGCTGGACTGTAGAGTTCTGCTGGCAGCGGCTATGGGTATAGAAACTAGCAGCCTCCGGACGAGACCATATGATAGACTCGAGGCTCACCAGTTGGAAAAGTTTGACTCCTACATTGGCAGATACCTTGAAGAGGAACCCGTCTCTAAGATAATCGGTCACAGAGCATTCTGGAATGATGATTTCATTGTCAATGGTCAGGTTATGGATCCGAGACAGGATTCGGAAACTATTATAGAGGCTATAGTAAAGGATTTCTCTGGTTTTTTGGAGACAAACAGAGGTCTTAGAGTGTTAGAGCTGGGAGTAGGGAGTGGTTGTCTAATTTTGACGGTGCTTAGGATTTTTGGCCAGGCCCAGGGACTTGGCATAGACATAGATACCGGGGCTATTGCTATGGCTGAACGGAATGCAAAGGCTCTAGGGATAGAGAATGTGAAATTTATTCTAAATGACTGGAACGACGGCATCAAAGAAAAATTTGATATGGTGCTGTCGAATCCCCCCTACGTGAGGAGGAGAGACATAGATAATCTGGAGAAGAGAGTAAGACTCTATGATCCGAAAATCGCTCTGGACGGTGGTGAGGATGGTCTAGATTGTTTTAGACGCATAGCTGCCAGCATTAGAGGGAATCTAGAGAAGAACGGTATGCTATACATCGAAATTGGGCAGGGCCAGTGCAGAGATGTCGCCGATATATTTGGATGTGGTGGACTCAAACTTCTAAGAATTGAAAAGGATCTTGGAGGAATTGAGAGAGTCCTAGTCTTCGGAGTAGCCTAGACGATGTTGAGTACCTCTGAGATAGTGAAAAAATATAACCTAGCTGGGAGAAGCGAACTTGGCCAAAATTTCCTGCTGCGGAATGACATATTGGAGAAGATAGTGGTCTCTGCCGGTGATCTGGCCGGTACAGATGTGCTAGAGATTGGACCCGGACCCGGGGGTTTGACCAGAGCCATATTGGAGAGTAATCCAAGGCGCCTAGTGGCCGTTGAGCTGGACCAGTGCCTGGTGGATGTCCTAAATACAGAGATGAGGCCATTTTTCAACAATCTGGAGATTATCTCGGGGGATGCCTTAAAAATCAACGAAAATGAACTGTTCAGCGATAGGTTTAGGATTGTGGCAAACCTTCCCTACAATATCGGGACAACT
>JAITBB010000071.1 GCA_031283795.1 Rickettsiales bacterium | reverse complement strand
AGCTGGTGGAGAGACTGGAAGGTGGTGGAGCTATCCCGATGTTCACATCCTGCTGCCCATCCTGGGTAAAATTCGTTAAAAACTATGAACCCAAACTCTCTGCAAACCTAACCACCGCCCTTTCTCCACACATACACGCTGGTTTTGCCTATAGAACCTGGTGGGCCGAGAGGGAGTCGATAGATCCAGCCAACATAGCCGTTATCTCCATAATGCCATGCACCTCTAAAAAGGATGAAGTCCATGAATTCGCCGGAAGAAGGGCCGTTGACTGTGTTTTGACCGTCAGAGAGCTGGTGAAGCTGATCAACGAGAGAAATATAGATTTTGCCAATCTGGAAGAGAGTGAAGGAGATTCACTGTCGGATTACAGTGGAGGAGCGGTAATATATGGCAAGAGTGGTGGAGTCATGGAATCAGCGCTCCGCGTTCTAAAGAAGAAAATTGATGGTGAGACCTTCGAGAATCTTATCCTGATGGAGCTAACCGAGGAGGGGAGAAGCCTGAGAGAAGCCACCATAAAAATTGGTTCCACAGAGGTCAAGGTAGCGGTAATTTCTGGTCCAAAAAATTTCAGAGATTTCATAGAGAGTGGAAGGTATAGAGACTACCACTATATAGAAATTATGAACTGCCCCGGCGGCTGTATAGGAGGGGGAGGCCAACCTCTTCTGCCGGCCAGACCGGCTCTAGAAATGGAAATCATGCAGAATAGACGCGATCTTCTACAGAGACTGGGAGGTGCTAGGACGAAAAGAAATGCTCTAGAAAACAAAAATGCTACGGAATATGTTGAGTGGGTAACCTCTAGAAGTCTAGAGAATAGGCTGCTGATGTCGCCAGCATTCTAGATGGGTGGAGATGGAGTCGCCTCCGGTTCGACCACACCGGAGCTATTGATTTTAGACTCCTCCCCCATTAGTATGGAGCCGCGGAGAGAAATGGGGAAATAGATAAGATGTACCCGAGTCGGACAAGGATTAGTCTATGAGGAAATTTGTATATGTCCTTATTCTTTATGCTCTGTTGACTACAGCGGCACTTCTGTCGTCTATCATTGGGGGTGAAATACAGAGGTTTCAGAGAATCGCAAAGAATTCTGGTGAATTTGTCTTTTTGCGAGAGGAGATTGGAAACAAAACCAATTTTAGAGACAGAATACTGCCCGATGTTGTTGTCAACGGCATTTTCGCCATGAGAAGGAACGTCTGGGTATACCAGTGGGTTGAGGAGAGGAAACTGTTAGAGGGTAAGGTCTCCTATGTGTACATCTATAAAAAATGCTGGAGTGATAAACCTATAGATTCGAGTGGTTTCCATGACAAAAATAAAAGGAATCCTATCGAAGATATGAATGGTCCGAAATCCTATAGAGGTGAGACCATATTTAATGGCAATATAATAACCAAAAACGGCTTTGAACTGGATAAAAAATATTTTGTCAAAGATCTAGGATACAAAAAATTCCTGTTCAAAGACCCGAAGGTTGTGTATGTGAGTAGTGTCTCCGGGAAAAAAGGCAGACCAAAGCCAAAGCTGGAGAATACCTATGTTGATCTTGACTCCTACACGGGAGATACCGATTTGGAGAAAAAAACGTTCCAGAGCAGTCCAGACAGATTCAAAGTCGTTGATAGGTATATTCTATATAATGGCAAGAACTTTTCAAATCCTGAGATCGGGGACATAAAAATTGAATATGAGTTTTTTTCTCCGAAGACAATATCTTTCTTCGGAACGATCAGAGATAGGGAGTTGATTCCCCATAATGGCCTTGTCAGAATAGATTCTGACATCAAAACGATAGATGAACTCGTAGCGAGTTGCCGGGTCGAGATGATTAAAAAAATAACCCTGATCCTACTACTGCTACTGCTGGTGATTGACCTAATTTTCAAGATAATCCAGGAGGATTTGAGGATATATTTTCTGAATGTCATACCATTTTTTGGTGAATATTTCCTCTTTGGTGGAAGAAAATACGCCCCTCCATTGGTCCTCCTGATAGCCACTGGTACGGCCATGGGATCCTATCTGTTATCCACCATAGCCCTTCTGATCCTCAGCGCACTGGGATACATGTTTTCCAAGGGTCGGTCTGGTAGAGTGCAATGATCTCTATGGAATTCCGGAGAAAACAAAAAAGAGCACTATGAAAAGCGATAATTATGGAGTAAACCTACTAGTATCTCCAATTAATTTGACAATTTATACTGAGTCAGTATCATCCAATCAAGTGGATCCGGGCGCTGGTTTTCGGATCGAGGACCATTGTATACGGTGAATGAGAGTAAATTATCTTGAGACGACAGTCGGTCTGGTGACAGTGTTGTTCAGTATAGCCTTTGTTCTCTTTTCGATTGGGGCAACAAACAGGAAATTGGGCCAGAAGTTTTACAGGCTGTATGCGGAATTTGCCAATGTGAGTGGGATTTACCCTGGCACAAAGGTAAGGATAGGGGGTGTAGACATCGGAAGCGTATTTGATGTTACTCTGGAGAAAAACCATTCGGTGCTAGTGTCCATTGGTGTAAAAATGGGAACTATAATCCCGGTAGATAGCTGTATAAAGGTGTCCACCAGTGGCCTAATAGGCAGTAAGTACCTCAGAATTGAGGTTGGTGGGAATGATGAGATTTTAAAGGATGGAGATAGGTTTGATTTCACGGAATCTGCAATGGATCTTGAGGACGTGATAACACACTTCCTTCTAAATAGGGCCTCAGATGCCAAATAGAAATAAGATCAGGTGGTTCTTCTTCCCCATGGGAATTTTGCTGTGTCTTGGTCTGGGCTTAAATTCTAAGGGCGCCCGGAGGGACAAAGGAAAACGGCCGGCTAGAGCTACAGTTGAAAATAAGGCAACCCCTGAGAGGTTGGATTCTAACCCTCGGCTGATAAAAAATCAGCCGAGGGAAAGGTTTGTGACTAGTGTGGAACTCCAGGTCCTGGACAAGGTGACTGGCAAGGCTTCAAAGATAGAGGCAAAGGTCGGTGACAAAATAACTTTCGAAAGACTGGAAATCCTACTTCTAAAGTGTTGGAAATCCTTTCCCGAGGAGAGTCCTGAGAACAAACTTCTTCTAAAAATATTTGAGTTGAATCATCATAGTGGCAAAAGCAGAAGGATTTTCTACGGTTGGATTTTCTCTTCAACTCCGAGTGTCTCTGGTCTGGAACATCCCCTCTATGATGTCAAGCTAAGAAACTGCAGCGAATAGGAAACCATGACAGTACAGATAATAGATGGCCACGGAATAGCCAAAAACATGAGACTATCCATAGCCGAGATGACCAGAGAACATTCTACCAGACCCCGTCTGGCAGTGGTTATAGTCGGGAACAATCCGGCTAGCGAAATATATATAAGAAATAAAGAAAAGGCCTGCGAGGAGTGTGGTTTCGAGTCCGTGAAATATGAACTTAGTGGAGAAACCAGAGAACAGGAGGTGCTTGGTCTTATGGAGAAACTGAACCGGGATGAGAGAGTTAATGGAATACTGGTCCAGTTGCCACTACCCAAACACATTGATGAGAGGAGAATTATCCTTGCCCTAGACCCCGGGAAGGATGTAGACTGTTTCCATCCACTAAATGTGGGAAAACTGTTTAGTAGCAAGAATAACTCGGATGTGGATATAGTGCCCTGCACTGCCAGTGGCTGTCTAAAATTGATAAAGTCCGTCTGTCCCGGTTTGGAGGGGAAAAATGCCGTAGTTATTGGTAGATCCAACATCGTTGGTAAACCCACGGCTCAGCTACTGCTCAATGAGAACTGCACCGTCACGCTAGCCCACAGCAGAACCCAGAATCTGCCGAGCATAGCGAAGAACGCAGACATAGTGGTTGTCGCCATAGGAAAGGCGAAGTTTCTAAACGGACCAATGGTAAGGGAAGGAGCTATAGTGATAGATGTTGGAATTAACAGACTAGAGGACGGAAGTATATGCGGAGATGTTGACTTTGATAGTGTCAAAGACATTTGCGGATTTCTGAGTCCGGTACCCCGTGGAGTTGGCCCGATGACTGTAGCCTGCCTAATGGAGAATACATATCGCCTCTTTCTCAGACAGAACCACAAGGTCTCCGAAAAATCCGATAAATGTTAAGTACCGGGAGAATCTTCCGGGACATGTTTATATCACATCTCTGATGACCAAGACACATTTCCCGGGTTCAAATCTGTGCGCTCCCCGGTGGTCCAAACAGGTAGTCCCGGAAAGAATTGCTGAGATCGGTGACCATATATAGAGTTACTCGCCATAGCTATTGCTCGGTTCCCAGAGTGTTTTGGCATAATTAGCCATTCGCAACCGTTCTCGAGTAGATAGAACAGGACGCCTATAGCTCCATGATTCTCATTTGACACATTTCATCTCTGCTCCAGGGAATATACCCCTATCCTCTGATACTGTTCCACTATTATTCGCAGGAACATTTTCCCTAGTCCTGCCACAGGATTAGTGGAAAAATTTGCAGTGTTAGCAGACTCTAACTAAATTTCAGATTGATCACAACATTCTCAATTTCACTCTGTTCCATATCCGGAGAGTTACCAATAGTTCGACACCTAGATGTTTCATCCCTATTTATACCCTCTCTTCTCAGCCTGTCAATTTTAATCTCACAGTTGAAGAACATTTTCAGTGCCGTTTCCACAATAGATTCTTTATCTACATTGTAACAATTAGCCATAACCTCTAGAATCTCATAGATTGGTTGACTGATTGATACAACTGGCCCGTTTTGTTTATCGCTAGACATTTTTTCCCACATTATCATTTATGTAATGGTTAATTATACTCTATAACCAAATATAAGTCAACTAGACTCTCTAGACCCTGTTCGTTCTAGTTTTTTTACTTTATTTTAGAAGGCCCTAACTCATCATGATTCAGGAGTGTAACGGATATATCGTCACTACATCTACTAAGATTCTCTAGTTCTCTCTCCTCATTATCTCTTTTTTCTGTCTTCTTCCTACTTCTTTTCCCCGTCCTTATTTTTTCCCTTTCTTCTCTCTCTCTTCTCCTCCTCTCTTTCCCTCTCCTTTATTTCCCCTTTTTCTAATTCTAGAACGGTACTCGTAACTTTGTGTGCCAGCGGAGAAATAATATCCTTGAGAAATGGTCTCATATCAACTGGAACCGATTCTTTCAATTCCTCCAGCACCTCCTTGCGTCCTTTGGAGGCTTTGGCTATAGTATCTCCTTTGGTCTTCTCAGTGGTCTCTCTGAACTTCCCTCCAATTTCCTCTACCTCTTCCCTCCTCTTACCTTCAATGAAGGAGACTGCCTCCTTTGCGTATTTATTCTCATTAGCGTAGAACAAATAGGCAACAACAGCAAATATCAAAGCCGGGGGGAAAATCGTAGCTATGGCAGCCGCTCCGACAGCTACTGTGTCCTCCGTCATTTCAAAATTTCTCTCAGCAACGTCAGCATTCTGCAGCTGTACCTCTCTCACATTTTCATTGAGCTTATTGATACCCCTGTTAAGAAGAATTGACTGTTTACTTTTCTTATGGATGGAATCAATCAGTTCATGCATGAGTTCCTTATCACATTTGCTCGGATTAGAGTCGCGATACATCTCAATGTTGGATATGCAATTCATAACGTCCAGATCTGGGCCATTTTTGATATGTGTAACATCATTAAAATGTTTAAAAAAGGCGATCGCATTTTCCATATTAGTAGCAATGTATTTAGTGTACTCATCTAGACACTCTTTCTTCTCGATAGATTCCTCAGCCATCTCAGATAGCTGCAGTTGCACCCTGCTTACTAGTGCATTTATTCTCTCCTGCCTTTTAGACTCATTTTTTATAGTAGCAACAGATTTCATTTCCTCTATAACATCCTCTACGTCCTCCTTCTCCAGACCAAAAAGAGCAAACATATTGATCATAACACTGACGTGGTTGGTTCTATTTATTTCTTCCCCTTCACTTGTCGGAACACTTTTTATTCTGCTGTCAATAAAACTTTTTCTCATGGCAGCGGTGATCTCAGGTCTCCTCTCCGGTTTAGGGGGCAGTATCTCTGACATAGGTCTTCTTTCATCATTGGCTGATGGAAAATAAGGTTCTTCCTGGCTGCCGGGCTTTGTTCCCGGCGACTCCGTTCCCGGCGACTTTGTTTCAATTTTGGAGGAACTGACAGTTCCAGGAGCGGTTGTCACTTTTGAATTTATCTGTCCACTGGTCGCGGACTCACCCTCTGGTATGGTATTACCCTCTGGTATAGTATTACCCTCTGGTATGGTATTACCCTCTGGTATGGTAACTTTCCCTTCAGAACCGTCTGCTCCGCTATTAACATTTGTCTCTTTAGACTCTGACATCGCCTAATCCAAATAATATCTAATTGTTAGATATTATAAACAATTTGCGGAGTAAAATCAATAACCCGGACAAAAAAAACATTTGTGTTTACCCCAATATAAAAATATTGGTTCCCGGAAGGCCGAACCGGATACAAATGGAATAGCCGATTGGCCTCGAATATTCAATAACAGTTCGGCAGTACCGCCACCCTAATCGATAGTTCCGGAAACCAGTGGCGGAAGAATAATTTCCCTCGGCAATTTTCCAGCAAAGCCAAACACTTGACTTATTCTTCCCCCTCATTACCATCTAGTCACATTCCAGAGAACGATAGTGATTGTAAATGAGTGATAGTGTAGTGGTTAAACCAGTATCAGTAGAGAAGTGTTTGGATGTTGTTCCAAACAAATTTAGATTAGCAATCATTGTCATGAATCGGGCCAGAGACTTGCAAACAAAGGCTAAACCGGACGTGGAGGTTTCGAAATTCGCCAGGAAAAGTATAAATAAAACTCTCTATGAGATTAGGAGTGGATCACTGGATATACCGTCGATGGAGGAGAAAATAAAGAAGGATCTACTTACCAATAACCTGTTCCCAAAGAGCAGCAAAGATTCCAGAGGTAATGGTTTCAATGATAATGGCGATGAATCGTCGTCGGGGTTTAGACTGAAGAGTAACGTCTCCTCTGGAGACTCTCAGGAGGATAGAGAGGATGTAGATGGGGAAGAGACCGATGACGAAATTGACAGCGAGGAGGGAGACGAGGAATATAGCATTGGCGATTCCACCGAAGAAATGTCCATAGGTGGCGACCTCTAACAAACCCCGGTTTCCCTCGATATCTGGTTTACAGCATTCTCACCCTGGTGGGCAGAGGTTCGTCTATTCATTCATATCCATTCCCAGTAGGTTGCTGCAATAGGTAACAAAAGGTTTCTTCAGGCCCTTGCAGAGCCCACAGAATGTCTTTTTACTCATATCGTCAATCAACGATTTCATGTTTTGGATGTTATCCAGAGCCTGCTGTTCATTCTCTAGAGTAGATATAAGGCTATTAAGATTCGTCGCGAACTCCTTTCCTCTACACTTGCCACAGGACTCGTTCCCGTAAAAGTCTCCGAGCCTCTTCATGAACCATAGAAAACCCCTCCTGTTTCTGTCAAAAATTTCTATGGCTCCAGCTCCTGACATTATATTTTGATCAAGTTGATCTACCCTATAAACCGGACCGCTTGCGCTGCCGCCCACCTGAACATAGTGGTCTGGGCCCGGACGTACTCCAGCCTGTTCCAGAATACCCGATATTTTTTCGTCTACTCTATGTCTAGTGACAAACTTCTTTCCGATTCCATCTCCAAAAATACAGGAAAATCTCGAATCATCATAGGTCCCATCCAGAATTCTAGCCACATCATAAAATGTCTCGACATTCTGCATCATTGTCGGCTTGTCGAATAACCCCCTCACAACGGTTCTATGGGTTCTAGGCCTGGGCTGGGCAATCCCGTTCTCTATAATGTTCATCAGTGCACTGGCCTCGCCGCCTATGTAGCATGGGTTTTCGATGGATAGGTGAAATTTATAGACCCACCGATAGTTGTTTATGTACTCCGATATCTTTGGCTTCAGTTCGTCCCAGTAGTACTCGTTTATATGGATATAGACCTCGGCGTTTCCCAGAAATTCAAGGGCATACTCTATACCTCTAAATACCACGTCCATATGGTGCCTCCATATGAAGAGGTCCTTAAACAGACCAAGTTCTCCTTCGGATGAGTTACATATTATGTATTTGATATCCCCCTCGGCTCCGAGGACCCCCTCCCACTTTGTGGCCGTTGGGAAGGCGGCGCCACCCTTACCAAATAGCTTTGCGTCCCCTAGCTTCTGCAGTACTAATTTTCTATCCATAGATTTTTACATTAGATATAGAAACAGTAATAGAAGGAGTTCAGATAAAAACAAGTTCTTTTCCAGGGACCACCTCACTGCTGTAGACTATACGAAATTGAGCGGCACATTATTTTTCACTCACTATACAGATGTCAGGTCCGACAAATTATACACCCAATGTCTGTGACAAATTAATCTCTACCTTTGTCAACCGGGAAATTTCCCTGGCACCGCCCGAGGTCGCACTACAGTTCCGATCCGGAACTAGCGATTAATATTCTTCTCCGAAAGGTAATTGACTTAAGAAAATTAGGTCCCTACAATTATCGACAAATTTATCCATTGTTTGCACAAACTTATGAAAAATAGACGATTTATTCTGGCCCTCACCTTATTACTTGGAGTGGTGACATGCGCCTTTCTCTTTAAAAACTTTAAGATTGAGAGGAGGTCTAACTCCAACGCGATTTTCGCTACATCCACCAAAGGGAACATCACAATGGCCGAGGTGGATAAGTATCTCGCAAACTTTAGAAAGAACTTCGGGCAAAACATAAGTCTGAATGGCATGAAGGAAGAGGAGAAAAAAATCATTGCTGTGGATATCTTTAATAACAGAATAATCCTAGAAAAGGCCAAAGCCGGCGGTCTGGCAAACTCCAAGGAGTATATGGAGAAGCTCAGTGAGGCTAAAGATAGTCTGCTCAGGGCAATGTTTCTAGAGAACCTTGTGGCGGAGAATATATCCGATGAAATGGTAAAGGCTA
>JAITBB010000026.1 GCA_031283795.1 Rickettsiales bacterium | reverse complement strand
GGATAGGATAAGTGGGAGGCTATCGGAAATTTCGATACAGACATCCACCTATAACAGAGTGATTCCCATTGTCTATGGCAGAAGCAAATTGGCCGGAAATGTGCTATGGCTAGGGACCGTTCAGGAGGTTGTGAATAATAATACGATAACTCTGAGAATAGGAAAAGGTCAGAAGATTAATCAGGCCAATATACAGTATTTCTATTTTCTGAGTTTTGCCATAGCCATCTGTGCCGGAGAAATAGCAGGCCTGGAAAATGTCTGGGCAGATACAGCACTCTTAGACATGACAGAATATACACACAGATTCTACAGTGGCACATCGACACAGATGCCGGATCCCCTGATAGAGTCCATCGAAGGAGCCGGCAATGTGTCGGCCTATAGGAATATAAGTTATATAGTGTTTGAAAATTTCCCTCTGAGCGAATTTAATAACAGAATTCCGAATTTTCTCTTTGAGGTGGTCAGGAAAAATGAAATTGATAGTGATAGTGCCACTAGTCTCGAGAACTGTGTACATGGAATAAACATAGTGCCCTCCTGTGGAGAGTTTACTCTGAACACAGTTACTCAGTATAGGGCTGGGGAACAGTTTGCCCAGGATTCTCTGGATACTAGCGATGGTATCTGGTACACGCTGAACAGAAACAATAACAGTAACACCACGGATTCTCTGCTGTCGCTGAATCATCTGACCAGCAGGCTTGTGAATTGCCAGTGGTTTTCCGTCCAGACAGCATTTTTTGGAAATAGTTTAGACATCTCAAACTGTAGCGTCACTCCAAGGGTAACTTTCAACTACTTCTATACCGGCTATCCTATTTTCACGGCGCCAGATTCCTATAGCATTGGAAGCAGCTGGAATAGATACAATATACCAACTATGGGAATAAACGCTGATGGTACCTCTAGATTTTTTAGTGGGTCCAGCAGCGACGCCAGTATCCTGAGTTTTTTTCAGGAGCTGAAGAGTAAGGGTAAAAATACAGTGTTTCATCCGAAAATTCTTATGGATGTGGAGGGGACACCGTCTAGTAGGCTTCTGTCTGGCAGCGCCAGTGATGTCAATGATTTTTTTACGAGGGCAAATGGCTACAACGCATTTATTTTGCACTATGCTAATCTACTCAAGGACTATGTGGACGTTTTTCTGATAGGTAGTGGTCTGGAGGGTCTGACATCCCTGATGGTCAGCACAAACAGTTTCCCAGCGGTTGACAGACTCGTAGAACTGGCGGGGAATGTGAGGACTATAGTGGGCAGTGCTGTTAAAATAAGCTATGCCGCAGGCTACAGAGAGTATCACAGCATAAATGGCTGGTTTGCTCTGGATAAACTGTGGGCATCAAACTATATAGATTTTGTCGGTATAAATGCCTATTTTCCGCTGACAAACGCGCCCCAGGATGCCATAACCAGAGAGAGTATAGAGAATGGCTGGTTCACTGGAGAGGGTTATGACTATATAACGCTAGACGGGGTTGAGACTGCTCTGGAACCGAAATATGCCTATAAAAATTTGAACTACTGGTGGAGCCATGTGCATACGAATCCGAACAATAGCAGCACCAACTGGGTTCCAGAAAGTAAAAGCATATGGTTTACGGAGTACGGCTTCCGTTCGGTTGACTGTTCTAGTAACGAACCGTTCAAAGAGGTGGGCAGTCTTCCAAGGTATTCCCTTGGCAGCAGTGACTTCTATGCCCAGAGAATTGCCATAGAGGCGACGGAAATGGCTATGGCGAACAGCAGTTTTATAGAGAATAAACTTCTCTACTGCTGGGATGCGAGGCCATACCCATTTTTTCCAAATAGAACGGACATCTGGGCCGATGGGATCAATTGGAAGTATGATTACTGTCTCAATGGAAAGACGGGAATATCAAATGCTAACGTGCTGATATATCAACTTTTCAGAGATGCGGGAATAGACGAGAGTCTGATAGAGATGGTGGACGTTGATGAATTTGTGGATGGATTTGTGCTAAACAACAGTTTGTCGGTTAGAGATGTTCTGTATCTCCTACAGAAGGTATACTTCTTTGACTGTGTGGAAAGTGAGGGTAAAATAGGTTTCATCTCGACAAAGGCCAGTTCAAGGAATGGCGATGGTGTCACGGAGATAGATGAGGATGAACTGGTGCCGTTCGAACGGGACGGAATCAAGAGATTTGTCACTCTGGACATTCTGGGCGGTAATGAATTACCTAGAAGAGTGAGTCTGGTGTTCATAGATAAAAATAATAACTACGATACAACCTCTGTATATGTGGAGAGAAGTTCGGTGGAGAGTAACAAGTGTGACGTTAGCACTGTACCAATAGTGCTTGATATAGAGAAAGCCAGAAACGTTGCTGAGATTTCTCTCTATTCCTCATGGATGGAGAGGATGGAGTTTAGTTTTATGCTTCCAATCAAATATCTATATCTGAACTGCTCGGATCTTCTGAGGCTACACATCGGTGCAAATACTCATACGCTGAAAATAAAGAGTATCACTCTGGAGAATAGTGTTTTGAAAATTCACTCCACCAGATTTGACGGTAGAATCTATGACCGCCCCAGAGATGAGTCGGCTAGTCCCGATGTGGAGATAATGGGAGAGGCCGGTGCCACCTATCTGAAAATAATAGAAACGCCCGCTCTGGTTCCGGCCATGTTGAATAAAGTACATGTATTTTTTGCAATGAATGGTCAATTTATAAACTGGCCCGGGGCAAACCTATATTTCTCTGACAATAATAGAAAGAGCTATACAGCCATAGGTGAGACAAACACTAATGCCCTGGTGGGTAGAGTCATCAATTTAGCTAGCGTCAGCAGGCCGTACTATTTCGACTACATAAATAGGCTAAAGGTAGTCCTTCATGGAGGCATTGATCCGGATCTTCTGGAGAGCTCCGACGATTTTGAGATATACAGTGGCAAGAATCGAGCCATCTATGGCAATGAGATAGTTCAATTTAAGAATATAGTTCTTAGCGCCGATGGTTCCTATGAGGTATCTGGACTACTCAGAGGTCTCTATGGAACCGAAGAGGAGATACAGAATCACAGAAATGGAGACAGATTCATCATACTGACCGAGAACATACTGTCACAGGAATTTGACCATGACAGGGTGAATTTCAACTATTCCTACAGAGCCGCGACACTTGGTGAGGATATCTCGAAGTCCCAGGTGCTAGTGTACCAGATAGAGGGGAAGACTCTCCAGCCTCTGGCCCCCTGTCACTTCTCCTATCGGCGGGTCGCCGATGTTCTGGATATTGAATGGGAGGAGAAAAAGAGAGGCTACTACAACTGGACCAGTGGTGCGGGCGATATTTCTGCGGATAGCGGTTGCAAATATTACCTGGAAATTTTCAGCGGAGACGAAATTTTGGAAAATGTATACGTTGAGGAGCGCCACCATAGCCATAGTGTGCGGGAGGAGGCACCACCAACGAGGGTTAGACTGTGTCAGGTTAATATCCTGTATGGTAGAGGGAAATTTTTGGAGGTGGAACTGGCCTTCGAATAGAACTTATGCCGTTTTTAGCCATTCTATCACAATCGATCCGGGAGATTTCCTGACTGGTGGCCTAAGGTACTAGTTATTCCGCTATTATATGGATGATAGTTGGCCTTCTATTGCTTTAAAAAAAACAGACGCTATTGTTAATTCTGATTTATCAATGTTAGAGAGGATACTTATGAGAGAACATAGCATAGCTATGATATTTTGTGTAATACAGATTTTTACCTTTGGGAACCTATCTGTCGGAAAGGAGACCAATGGGTCTGAGTCTGTCGGGTCCATCAGACGGAAGGCGAAGGAAGCCCTGGATAAGGTAAAACCTCTAGTTAGGAACAGGGAAGATGTTCTATATCTCGTTGACTTCGATAATACCATACACACACAGGAAGGTCGTCCAATAAGGATGGAGGGTTTTATAGATAGGGATGTTATAATGAAGTCTCTTCTAGACAGGGCCAGTGAGGTGGATGATGAAAACTCCGAGAAGATAAGAGATTTTCTGGTTGCCCGCTCCGTAGAGCTTAGGAATTATAGGGTGGATAGTTTCACAACTGTGCAAAAGCTGTTTAGAAACAGTGAAGAATTTAGACGCGATATTTCCAAATCCGTTGGCGTCTTTTTCAGCAAAATGGCTGCGCCAAACCATCGCATCAGTTATCTTTTGGAATTTGGCTGCTCTAGAGATCAGATAGAGGCAAACTATACAAACATGTCCAGAGACTACATCAGGTACTACGAGGGCATGATGCAGAACCCCGTTGTGGTGGAGATAATTTGTCAGCTACTGCATGCGAATAAAAAGGTGGTCATCTTTACGGATAACTCAGAGGCCAATGTGCTAGTTGGTGTGAAGCACATCAAACTGGAGGAGACTATAACCAAGCGTCTAGCGGAGCTGGGCACAAAGTTGGATCCAAAGGTCCCCATTATCTCTGGAGAGACGGACATAAATGGCATACTGCCGATGGACCTGAGTGTAAAGCCTCTCATTCCGATTATATCCATGTTCAAGCGTAGACCAAATATATCGGAGCACTTCTTCGAAATAAGCACAAAAAAGTGCCCTAACTCCAAGGAGATCCTGGAACGAGAACTGTCCGAGAAGTATGGCATAGACACCAAAAATACAAAGTTTGTAATATTCGACGATAGTCTAGAAATTCTGGAAAATCTTGAAAAACAGGGTGTAGTGCCTGTGCATGTGGATAAATCCAATGTGGCGCCTCTAGTTACCGGTGCTGCTGGCAGAGCAAAGCCGAAGACTAGATAGCGGATAGCTTTGGCACCAGGGCCAATCGGTCTTCGGTGACAATCATCTGAACGAAAAGCTGAACCCAAAATGCAGTTTCCCAGATAATGGATCGAGGCCCAGTGTGTAGTTGGTCTGGCTGTTTCTTCTGGTCACAAAAATGTAGCTTGAGATAAGACTCAGAGCGACAGAGGCGAGCACATCGTGTGTGTAGTGTCTTCTGGCGTAGACACGGGAGAAGGCGGTAAATGCCGAAAGTATGTAGAGGTACTTAGCTTCATCGAAGGAGTACCTAAAGTGAGTGAATGTTGCGCCGGAAAAGGCCGCAGCTGTGTGTCCCGATGGGAAAGAATTTAGGGCGCTGCCGTCGGGTCTCTCCTCATCCACAGAGAATTTTATCAGATAGGTAATCCCATTGCTGAACAGAAAGTGTTTAACAAATTGGCCTGTGGAGTCTCCATTGTCTGGTTCGTAGAGAGTTCTCGCAAAGACAAAGGTGGGGATGATAAATTGCAGAGCAGTGCCTACATTTTCTATGTTTCTCTGGGCGAATCTATTATCCGAAAATGCTCTTTCTGCCACCATAGAGGCACTGACACATAGAACACTCCCCCACAGTAGAAGACCCACATTGCCTGCTCTTCTCATTGAATGGGATTTCTCCCCCCCCCCCGATAGCTGGGAATCGCCCAGAACCAGTCAATGGAAACACAGCTAGATTCCTAGAAGAAATTCTTTAATTTTCAAAAGATCGCTCCAGGCGTCCCTTTTTCTGTCAGTGTTTTTTAGAAGGAATGATGGGCTATGCATCCCTGTGGCTCCCAGAGACGACTGGAGGTAACAGTTGCTGTAGCTGAGCAGTTTACCTCTAATGCTGGCAATTGTTCTATTCTGTTCCAGAAGAGTGGAAACTCCATAGTTGCCACAGAAGATTATGAATTCTGGCCTGATAAGGCCTATTGCCCTCTCTACAATCGGTCTACAGATTTCCAATTCTTCCCTTATGGGTGCCCTATTGCCTGGAAGACGCCAGAAAAATGAATTGAGGAGGCACAGGCTATCTACGTCAATGTCTATCGACAGAAACATCTTTCTCAGCAGCTCGCCGCCCTGACCAGAGAATATCAAACCACTTAGATCATCGTCGTCGCCAGGCAGATCATTAATCAGCATAATTTTGGGGTTCCTATTCCCGCTCAGCATGACGGTGCTGTTGGCCGTTTTTCTCAGATCGTCATATATTTCCAGACCGTTGACCGCTCTAAGAAGCTCCTCTAGACTATTGGCGCGGTCAGCTATTTCTCTAACTCCTCTAGCATCGTAGCGGGACAGGCTTTTCAACTCCCGCTGTTGCTTTGCCAGGGCCACTATAGTATCCCCTAGATTCTGGCTTTTTGATCCACCAAACTCCTCCGAAGTACCTGAGTGCTCGCCAAGAGCTCTGTTGTCGTCAAAGAGTTCTCCAATTCCATTAGCAGCAAACCACTCCAGAAGAACCACCAAACCGTCCTGCATCTATATCTAGTGTAAGTATGGCAAAATTGTGAACCATTTTTCCTTATTGTCAAAGTCTAGGACTCGCCATCGGCGGTTTCTAGAGGAAAGTTTAGACTATGCTCATACCGCTAGAAACCCCCGGCCCCATTGGGGCCGGGGCTTCTCTGTTTTTCTCTATGGTAAAAGTTCAGCTATCAGCTGGAACACAACACTATTCAAACTCTCTTGTCCTGGTGGTTTTTTTATTTGATTTTGTTTGTTTTTTATTGCTTTTGCTTGAACTATCTGAACTGTCTATGCCAAGTTTTTTAGAAAGCCCCTCAGCAATATTTTCAACAAGATCCCCAGTAGCATTTTTTGCTTTTTCGAAAATATAACTAACGAAAGCGCCTAGAGTAAATCCAACTGCAGCAGCACCAACAAAACGACCTCCGTTTCCAGCTCTCGCATCTCCTTCAGCTCCAGCGAACGCTCCTGCTCCATTTTCTTCTCTGGCTTCTGTTCTGCCCCTAATTTCACTCTCGTCATCGTGCTCTTTGTTACTTCGTTTGTCACCAGAGCCACTGCCCTTGGGTTTTTTTGGATCTTTTTTACTACTAGTATTACTTTCCTCTATTTTTTTGCCGGAGGGTTTGCCACGTTCCCTTACCCCTTCTGTTCTATCAGCTTTATATTTTCCCCTTTTCCAGAAGAGGAGGTGACTAAAAAAATGGCAAACACTGCCTTTCCCACCACTGGATGTCGCCACTGGCACACAGTTATGTGTGTCCAACGTCTCATCAAGTTGTTCATTAGTTGTATTAGGCACTCTTACAGGGGAGGAAAATGTAAAAAGTCTAACAAATTCTTGCGACCTGGTACTACTCGTAGTATAGTCAGGTTGAATACTACCAACGTTTTGTTTGTTGTCCTCCTCGATTTCTGTCTCACTAGCTTCTTCTCCTTCTTCTCTTACTTCCTTCTCTTCCTCATCATTGTTATTACTACTCTCTAAGATTTTTTCTACCTCTTCACTGGCATCCTCTTTAACATTATTTTTGGAGTTGACTTTGGCACTAACCTTTTTGGAGCTGACTTTGGTACTATCCTTTTTGGGACTGGCTTCAGCGGCGGCATGAACGCACGAAGTGCCGCTCAGAACTGGGATACCCAGGCCAACCAGGGTATTCATAATTAAAAACAGGGCAAACTTACTGTTAGACATATTAAACTAAAATTTTAACTGGTGAAAAAGCTATATTGGGAGAAGTTATAATCAATAACACTAGGGGTTGTATTTGGTAAACCCTGGGCCATCACTTGCAAAATAAAAAGTAGATTACTACTCTAGCTCCAAGGTCTGCGAGTGTAGCTCAGCTGGTAGAGTATAACCTTGCCAAGGTTGGGGTCGCGCGTTCAAGTCGCGTCACTCGCACCACATTTGAGCTAGTCGCCGTTTTCTATTTTTCTGTAGAAGTCCACTATTTTTCCGCTAACTCTCATCATACTGGCGTCAAAGCTCCTTATGTAGATTCCATCCAGACTCCGGGCTCTGGACAGAGCGACATATATCTGCCCTTCGGCGAAGGCATTTTTTAGGTCACAGTCGATCCTATCTATGGTCATTCCCTGGGATTTGTGGACTGTCATTGCCCAGGCCAGAACCAGAGGTATCTGAGACATTGTTGCCACCACCTCTAGCTCTCCCATCTCATGGCTAAAGCTAGATATTTCCCAGATTTCTGGAGTAACTACAAATTCTCTTCCATTTCCAAAGTCCACTAGCGGATAGGATTTTCTCGTCGAGAAGCCGGTTACCAGACCAATGGAACCGTTTATTATTCCATCTTTGATGTAACTATTTTTCAGCATCATGACCTGGCTGCCGATCCTCAGAGTCAGAATTTCCTTTGCTAGACTACCCCTTTTGAGAGCCTCCACCTTCTCTTCGGCTCCGCTGTAGCTAGCTCTGTAGGTTGCCTCCTTTGTGGGGAGAAAGCGCAACTTCTCAAGATTAATCTTCTCTACAAGTAGATTATGGGTTGACAGTATGGTGGGATCCGTTACACCACTGTATTTCAGATTTGTCCGACTTCTCAGGAGATTCAGGTCGCCGGTATTTATTATTCCCCGTCTGATGTTCCCCAGCAGTTCCACAAAGCGATTATCCTGCTGTCTAAACATTTCTCTGAGAATAATGGTCTCTATAGCAGCCTCGATCCATATTTGACTTTCAAAACAGTATCTATCACTGTTGACCGGAGGTAATTGGAAAAAGTCTCCAAAGAGGATGATCTGAATTCCTCCGAATGGTTCCTGGTCATCTCTGATAATTCTCAGTAGTCTGTCCAGCATCTCAAAGGTTTCCTTTGACAGCATGGACACCTCATCTATGGCCAACGCCTCCGTTCTCAGAATTTTCCTCCTGATGTTTATGCCTCGGGCCGATAGGATTCTCTTTGCTATTTCCTCCACTGGAATTTCTTCTCGGCCAAGGCTTGCCCAGGAGTGGAGAGTAGTTCCTCCAACATTTATGGCCGCCACTCCTGTGGTTGCGGTGATCTGGATGTTCTTGCCCCTTAGAGTCTTTAGAAAGTTAAGAACGTAGGACTTGCCGGTGCCCGCTGCTCCGGTGACAAAGATGTTCTTCCCAGCCAGAATCCTGTCTACTGCTAACTTCTGGGAGGGTGATAGATATGAATACACAATGGGATCATTTTATTTTCTCTTTCTGTGCAGGCGCGGGTTTCTGAATATGAACACATCCTTGTCTAGCACAGAATTTATCTCAGTGTTTATTAGTCTCAGGGTTATTTTTTGCTCCTCTTCGATCACTATGTGGATCTCTCTGAGATTTTCTATTTTTCTGTCAAAGACATACTCTACTCCATATTCGATGTCATCCAGTAGAATTCTAGTGGTAATTACACAATTATCTCCGACGTAATTAACACCTAGAATTTCAGAGTTGAGATCCTCCAGCCCACTTTGTCCACTCAGTAGAAGCACTAGAGGTATTTTTGAGGCTGGCAGGACGGAAATCTCATCGAGTTCCATATCGTAGTAAGTTGTCACACCGCCGTTACTGATGAAAAGACTCCTGGGCGAATTTAGATACTCAAATCTAAATTTGTTAGGCTTAGCAACCTGGAATGTGCCCATGGAACTGCCCTGGTCGATGCTATTGAATTGATAGAAATCACTTTTTACAGTGTTTATGTTCCTAAAGTAGTCGTCGGCCCTTTTAACTTGCTTTCTGTCCGCTGCTCCCAATCTCCCCAGGCTGGAGGTGTATTCCGTTGCTGACAGGCTGTTCCTCTCTAGTGCTAGAGTGATGATGGATAGTGCTGCCAGAACACATAGCCCTCTAGTCATAGAATACCCGTAGAGCCGAAGCCTCCGGTATCTCTAGTGGTCGAATCTAGAGAGGAAACAACATCTATTTCAGCCCTTTCGACCTTGCTATGACCATCTGGGCGAGACGCATGCCATTCTTCACAGCGAAATCCTCCCTTCCACAGTTCGTCATTATCATACATATCTCACCTCTGTAGTCCGAGTCAATGGTACCGGGAGCATTCAGGACTATAATGCCGTTTCTAAGGGATAACCCGGATCTTGATCTTATCTGGGCCTCATAGCCCTCTGGTAGCGCGATTGCCAGACCAGTTCTAAATAACCCTATTTCACCGACTCTAAATAACCTTTCCCCATCGTCGAGCAGAGCGCGCAGATCCAGACCAGCTGAACCCCCTGTCTCGTAGGCGGGCACCACAGCCCTCGGATCCAATTTTTTAAACTTTAGCTGCACAGCCGTCATCCTAGTAATTTCCGAAACTATAGAGCCGGAATACTTAAATGACAATAGAGTTGCGGAAACCGCGGATTACTTCCCATTGTCTATGCTAGCTCTACATGTCTGATGAGTCGGTTGGGAACCTAGTTGATATTTCCCAACACTATCTCCGTTTCAGAGAAATAGCTCTTCCCCCCTCTCGTCAGCTGATAGGTTTCATGCCCCTTTCCGAGTATTGCGAGTATATCATTTTCCTCTAGAAGACTGATAGCAAATTTTATTGCCTCTTCTCGACCGTCCGCAAAATTGTAGACACGGTTTCCAGACCTGTCACAGCCAGATAGTATGTCTTCCCTAATTTTTTCTGGATCCTCTGTTCTTGGATTATCATCGGTAACTATAGCAATATCCGAAAGCTCCTGGGCAATTTTTCCCATCAACGGTCTCTTCGATCTATCCCTATCTCCACCAGCGCCAAACAGGCAGATAAGTCTACCGTTTCCAAGTTCCTTTAGATGTTCTCTGATTATTCCAAGGACTGTTTCATAGGAACTGGGGGTATGGGCATAGTCTATGTAGATTCGCCCCCCCTTTTTAGTCTTTGCTACGAATTTCATTCTACCCTCGGCAGCCTCCACATGCCGTAGAGTTGCTACAATGTCATCCATAGAGCTGTCTAGCCCAAGGCCATAGACACAGGCCAGAGCTCCCAGTAGATTCAGAGTCTGGAAGTTCCCAAAGAGTCTGGTGTCCGTGCTGTACCTCTTGCCAAAGGCCTCAAACTCTACTCTCTGGGTGTTATTCACAGTGACATTGGACAATATTCTCATCTGAGCTGACTTCGCATAGCCAAAGGTCAGTATCCGATGATTCCTTTCTCTACAGATGGATTCCATTGTGCTGTAGAAGTCACTGTCGGGATTCAGCACTGCAGTAGCCCTCTCTGTGCAGTACTCTTGGAGGAGTCTCATTTTGCAGGCAAAATAATTCTCTATGGTCCCATGATAGTCCAAATGTTCGTAATTACATATATTGGTTACGGCAGCTACCTGCACCCTCATACCATCAAACCTTCCGGTGTCGAGACCCTGGCTCGTGACCTCCATCGATACAAAATCTACCCCCTTTTTCTTCAGGAGATTGAGTGTCCTATATAGATCCACAATCTCCATCATCGTCAGGCTATTCTCCTTAACATTTTCCTCCATGTACTTCAGACCAAGAGTTCCGATGGAGGCGCAGCTGTAGCCAAGTCTTGTCATGATCTGCCTTATAAATTCCACCACAGAAGTCTTACCCTGGGTGCCCGTTACCCCTATGATGTTTTTTGGGAACTCGTTCCTAAAAAACTTTTTGAGCAGTTCCACAAGTTTCTTTCTTGGATCTCTGACGGCAACGACGATAGTGTGATCGTTTTTATAGTTATACTTTTCATCCACGACAATGGCCCTAGCCCCATTTTTTATGGCCTGATCGGCGAAATCTACACCCCTATTAGTTTTACCATCCAGGGCCACAAAGATGCTATCTGGGTTCACGATTCTCGAATCTGTCTCCACTGAGAGAACTTCAAAGTCCTTAAAATCAGTCGGTTTTAGGTACGGATCTTCTAAAATTTCTGAGAAAAGCATTGGCACTGGCTCCGAATAAGGTGTAGACGGATGCTAGATATATAGATGTTTTTGTCAACTGCAGGGGCTGCGCATCCTACACTAGAACAGGCCCCGCTGTCTAATTCTTCTAAACTCCCCTGCTCTCATACTGTCTGATCCCGTCAACTGCCGATTTTTTTTATTTGACCCTCCAACTCTCGGTGCGCTCACGTTAGGAATCCCTCCCAGGGGCATTTCTCCGGGTTGTGTTCTGTCAGTTAGAACTGTCGCAGGTTGCCCAGAGTCCTCCTGGTGTTTTTCGGAATTCCTCACCATAGCTGCTGCCATAGAACCTCCTTTGGCCTAGTTTTTAAGTTCGAATGGCCTCCCACTCTAGCTGAGTGATCCGGCCACTAATATTCCCCGACAGTACATTCAACGGATAAATAGTCAATATTATTGAATATTATCTATAGATATGACATAACATTCGCTGTGCTGAGTAGAGTATAGACTATCTCACAGCTTGTTCGCTGTTGGTTTGTCCTTCATTATTTTCTAAAGCCCATGGTTGGAGCTCCTGGTGGTGGTGGTGGTCCAGGCTGTCGGTTAATGTCTGCTATGCTCCCTACAGGCGCTCTGGAACCAGCAACTTTAGATAGAGCACGCATTGGCGCTGCTCCTCTAGAGGGGGTTTGCGGCGGTACTCTAATATTTAGGGGTCGAGGAGAGGCGCCTCTCGGTCCACTCGTTTGTTTTTTCTGTTCTCCTTTTTCCTGTTCTCTCATCTTCTCTGGTCCTTCGGCAGTCTCCCGCTCAGTACTTTTTTCGTGGAGCCTGTCATATTCTACCCTTTGATTTTCTAAGTCGACATTTTTCTCAATAAATTCAAGCATTCTACCGATGGATTGTGCGTTCTTTCGGTCCGGATCCAATAGGCCAAGCACAACAGTGCTGAGCATGGTCCCAAGAGGGGGTTCCACCCTATCGAGCTTTTCTTCGAGAAAATCTTCCCATAGTTTATGATCTTCGCTGATAGATTTGTTCATAAATTGGAATATTAATTTTATTTCTGGACCATGGAGCTTGTTAATGTCGGTCTTAAGGTATTCTTTCGCAAAAATATAATAGGGGTTCTCGCCCAAAATCTTTTCACAGAATGTTATCCCTAGAGCCCAGGAATCACATGCTTTTAAATTTATCTTGCCATCTCCACCACTTGACCATTTCTCTGGGGCCTCGTAGCAGATGGTTCCAGGACCACTATCACCAAAACCATCTGCATCACACTTTGTCGCGGAGCCAAAATCACAGAGTACTAAATCTCCCTCTTCTTCACGAACCAGAATGTTGTTGGATTTTATATCTCCATGAACAATGCCATTGTTATGGAGCGTATCCACAGCAGATAGAATAGGTATGAAACTTTTCTCCATAAGAGCTATATCCTTGGATCGGTTTTCTCCCCAATTCCTTTTGCACAGCTCGGTCACTATTATTCTTCCATCCGGGCTTGTATACTTCATATCCATAACAGCCCGTGGTTTTTTATCTTTGTCCGCAAGGGCCTTGGAAACGAGACAATTGCCATTCTGAGGTTTCTTAGACACCTTTAATGCCATCGCCTGTCCCATGCAGTGTATTTTGTACACGGTACCATAGGTGCCTTCACCAAGTTTAGTGACCTTTTCTCCATTGATGGTATGTTTCGATGGATCTATGCTCAGATTATCACTCAGAAATTTAAGTGACCCGGGATTATTTTTGATTGTAGTCCGCAGGGACTCAAGTACTCTCCGTTCCTGTACTCTCTCTTCATCCATAGAGCCTCCTTTGGCCTAGTTCTCAAGAAATAGCCTTCTATCCCTCTGGGACAGTTTGACTAATTTTACCCCTGAATTCTACATTTAATGAATAAATAGTCAATATTACTTATATAATTGCATATAGGCACCATACCGGCTGAATAAAGAATATGCTATCGGGACGTTGACTATGCGGGGGTCACAGAACGTCCGGTTTTGCCATTGGATGAAACTCCACCAGCGCTCTATCGAGTTTCCTATTGCCCACATGTGTGTATATCTGGGTCGTGGCTATGTCCGCATGACCTAGTATTTCCTGTATTGTTCTCAAGTCGGCGCCATTCTGCATGAGGTGTGTCGCAATAGAGTGCCTGACCACGTGTGGTGAGACTCGATCTAACCCTATACCCACAGCTTTGGCTAGCCCCTTTAGGTGTCGGGCAAATACCTGTCTGCTCACATGGCCGTCCTTTTTGACTATTCTATGGATAATTTTTCTATTTTGTGTTTTCCCTGAGAACCTAATCCTTGTCGTAAACAAATAGTCGGAATGTTGTCCGGCTAACAGTCTCTCTCTCAGGTCCATGTATCTGGCTATACTGTTGATGGTGGTTCCGTTGATTGGAACAATCCTCTCTCTATTTCCCTTGCCGGATATTCTTATGCAATTTCTAATTAGGTAGTTATTGTTTTCCAGATCGAATTCTCTGTCCAGAGACGATAACTTTAGTTTAATTAGCTCGGATACCCGCATACCTGTAGCGTATAGTAGGCTGAGCATGCAGTGAAATTGCACACCAAAGTCCGAATCTCTCATTTTTTCAGCTCCATCCAGCAGAATGCCAATCTCCTCCTGCCCCAGGAATTTCGGGAGATGGGGGCTATCCTTTCTGTGTTCAAGAAGTAGAGATGGATTATCTCCTATAATTCCATCCTCTCGGAGAAAACTAAAAAAATGTCTAATGGAAGATATAAATCTGTTCACTGATTTGTTTGTATGGGAGTCTGAGAGACTATCCAAAAAATCCAATAGATCACTTCTCCCAACATCCTCCAGGGGTATTGATTTGCTCTGGAAATAGGCCAACATCATCATCAGGTCTCTTCCGTAGGATTCGACTGTATTCCCGGACAGCCCCTCCACTGTGGTCAGGTGGTCTATAAATATCTTGAGAACATCCATACTAAGTCTACTTAGATTTCTCTATTCGGTCTCTGTAGTCCAATTCAATTACAACTTTATCGTTGTTCTTTATAATTTTATCCATAGTCAGCAGCGTGTAGAGAGACAGCAGCATAGAGATTGTATACAGCAGAAAGACAGCAATTTTGACTACTTTGATGAATTTC
>JAITBB010000090.1 GCA_031283795.1 Rickettsiales bacterium | reverse complement strand
TGCAGGCCAGAACAAGGGAGGCGGTAGCAGCAAGTACATAACCATCGGGATCTCGGTGGTTGCCAGCATCTTAATATATATGTTCTTCTTCTCTTCGGGAAAGAAGAACAGTGATATCGTTGACACAAGAGCTATAGTTAAGGATACAGAAATAGGTGCCAAAATGAATAGCGCAGTCACCATCGATAATATAGATAACTTGGCTGACATTGGCTATAAGGGAGATGTCTATGTGGACGAAAAGAGTAAGGGCCTGCTGGAATTGCCCGAGTTACCACGACTACCAGAGAGTGTTGTGACGAACATAGAGGAGGAAATCAGAGAGATAAAAAAATCAGAGGCTACCAGAGATGGCGTTTTTACCAAGGAAGAGGTCGATGAGATGATAAGCAACAGGCTGAAGAGTTTTGAAAATGAGATGAAAAAGGTTAAGAGTGAAAGTGAGAAGCTAGCTACAGAGTTGGAGAGAAAAAAACGAGAGGAGGAGGAAAATAAAAAAAAGAAGGTCAAAACTCCGGTATTTGGCGGTGACACTAAAGCACCCGATCCAACTTCCCAGGTGCCCTTTGGAGTAGGTCCGGATGGAAACTCTCTGGCTACCACCACAGAGGATGAGGAAAAGAAGAAACAGGAGGAGGAGCGTGAACTGCAAATTGCGCAGAAACGCAAGATTATGGAGGAGCGAAAGGGATCACCTATGTTCAAGATGCAGGGTGGCGGCGGTGGCGCTGGAAACTCCAATGAGGGGGACAGTATAATTATAACCGACAGGGATAGTCTAAGTTCCATAAATGAGACCAAAATAAATAACGTCACCACCAAAAATTCCGATCTCTCCAGAACTGTACTGCAGGGTAAAATAATACATGCCATTCTGGAGACGGCAATAAACACAGACATAAAAAGTCCGGTTAGGGCCATCATATCCAGAAATGTCTATTCCGAATCTGGCAAAAATATAGTTATTCCAAAGGGATCTAAGATCATTGGGGACTTTCAAACCATGAAGAGTAACAATATATCAAGAATAGAGATAACATGGAACAGAATAATAAGGATCGATGGTCTCAGCATAGGTATAACAGCTGGTACTGCCGATAAGTTAGGACGTGGTGGTGTTGATGGAGAACTGGACAATAAGTACATGCAAACTATGAAAAATGTGTTCCTATCCAGTATGATATCCATAGCAAGCGCCGTGCTAGTTGAAAAGATCACTAATAGTACTGGGACAACCACAAGCACAAATGCTGCCACAGGAACGACGACAGCAGGAAAGGCGTCGGACTACGCAATAATAGACGCAACAAAGGCAATAACCACCGAAGCCCAGTCCATTGTGGACAATCTTAAGACCGAAACGCCGACGATAAGAGTAGCCCAGGGAACAAGGATAAGCGTTGTGGTCAACCAGGATCTTTCGCTACCAATATTTAAACAGAGAAATTAGTATGAGAAGTTTTGAGGCGCTGGACGTATATTTAAAACCCATAACGGTTCTGCTAAATAGTGATGGAGTCAACGAGATTTCCATAAATGAGCCCAATGAGGCCTGGGTCGAGAAGAAGGGGGATATGTTCAGAGTCAATCTGCAGGGCTATGATAGCAGACACCTTAAGTCTCTGGCTAGGCTCATTGCGGAGTCCACCGATCAGAGAATCAGCGAGGAGGCTCCTCTGTTGTCAGCCACTCTACCGGCCGGATACAGAATCCAGGTTGTTTTTCCACCGGCCTGTGAGAATCATACGGTGATAATGTCCATAAGGAAAAAGTCTAGTTTAGCCTGGACACTGGAGGACTACGATAGGATGAAAACCTTCGACACCACATCAACCTCTGCAGTCGTTGATGATAGTGACATGATCCTCTCTAAACTTCTAAATGCCAATAGAATAAAAGATTTTCTGTACCAGGCCATACTTAGCAAGAAGAACATAATAATAAGCGGTGGAACATCCACCGGTAAGACGACATTTACAAATGCCTGTCTGCGAGCCATTCCGAAGATTGAACGATTGATAAGCGTAGAGGATGCACGGGAAATAGATCTAGAGAAACACCCTAACAGAGTGCATCTCCTCGCCTCCAAGGGAGGACAGGGTAGAGCAAATGTTTCTACCCAGGATCTGATAGAGGCCTGTCTCCGTCTGAGGCCCGATAGAATAATAGTCGGAGAGTTGAGAGGTTCCGAAGCCTTTTCATTTTTGAGAGCCATTAACACTGGACACCCCGGCTCCATATCCACGCTACACGCCGATACTCCGGACATGGCACTTCAGCAGCTCAAGCTGATGGTGATGCAGGCTGGTCTAGGCATGCCACCGGAAGACATAATATCCTACATAAGGAGTGTTGTTGACATAGTTGTTCAGCTGAAGAGGGGAGAAAAGGGGAGAAGGTTTGTCTCGGAAATATATTTTAAAGGGAAACAATCAGAGGAGGAGCTAAAAAATAAGTGAAGACGGCAAAATGGCCACAGCGAGGCTAAGTCGTCTGTAAGTTAAATAATATATCAGAACAGACAACGGAAGAAGAAAAGTGGACCAGGGATAGTGTCATTTGTCAGGGATTATAGGATCCATCCTCTCAAAGGAACTGATTGATTTTTATTTACATTGTACTAGGCTCCGAACGCGTTTACCTGGACCAGCAGCCCGTGCTTCCCGGTTGCGACTTTGCTGATTATTAAATTACCAGAGTTACTATGCAGAGATTTAAAATAACTAAGGATGGCTATAATAAACTTAAGGCAGATCTGGACAGACTCAGAGGAGAGAGAATGAATATTTCTAAGGCGATAGGGGAGGCTCTGGAGCTGGGTGATCTGAGTGAGAACACAGAGTATAGTTCCTCAAGGGAGCGGCAGTTGATCAATGAGGCACTTATAGTCACTCTCGAGGAGAAAATTTCGAATGCCGATATTGTTGATTTAGGTAAACTATCGGGCAGTCATATTGATTTCGGCGCCACTGTAACTATGATCGATGAGGAATCGGAAAAACAAGTGAATTACAC
>JAITBB010000059.1 GCA_031283795.1 Rickettsiales bacterium | reverse complement strand
ATGTATAACCCCTTGACATTTAAACTATTTATTTCTATTCTTGTGGTGTAGAGCTAATAACTTTACCAATACAGCGGGCGTTGTTCTGTTGGCGTTGATAGCTATTAAGCACACCTCAGAAATAGTCTGCCGGGATACGATTGGTGTCCCTCACGTATTTTAAATGTATGTGTAAACTAATCAATTAGGATACGGCCGGTGTCCTTTTCTATGGATAAAACCATAGGGAAAATAAAAGAGATGAAAAGCTTAAATCGGCTAGGATTTGGATGGCATCCTCCATGTAGTTAGAAGATACATGGAAACAAAAAATATATAACAAAGCAGTCATCTGGGAATGATAGTTTCCCGCGATGATAATAAAATATCATTGTAAATGGAGAGCTCTATACTATTAAGGTCCTGTACCTGACTAGAGATGTAGCTATCTCTGGTGAACCAGGAAGGTTTTATTTTGACCTCTCTGTTGAATGAAAATTCAATGGAAAATAGAATAAAGATATGGCTGGTATCTTTTTAAACTTAAAAACAGGTTTAAAAAAAATAAAAAAGTCTAGCTGAGTTTCTAGGTTTTCTCTTCTCTTTATATAACAATGAGAGATAAAAAACCTAGATTTTTTGTGTGTAGGTATTTTTATTGTCGGCAGTGGTTCTAGTAAGACTCCGGATGGCTAATGGCCGTTGAATGGTCCCGCTACACATCTTGGCTTTGAGATCTCCATTCATTGGCTTTCATTTATTTGATTTTTAAAGACCGCGTGCCAGACTGGTTCCCGTTAATATTTGGGATAGGTATGAAATTCACATTATCATGGCTAAAGGAATATCTGGAAACTGTAGCCTCTCTGGATGAGATCTGCGATACTCTCAATAGAATTGGTCTGGAGGTGGAAGATGTTATCGACAGATCCAGGGAACTCAGGGATTTTAACTGTGTTCTGGTGGAGGAGGTGACTAGACATCCCAATTCGGATCATCTGCATATCTGTCGAGTTAGGGTCGCTGGTATTGAAGATGCTATCACAGTTGTCTGTGGGGCGCCTAATGTGGTAGCGGGACTGAAGACAGTGTTTGCTCCTATAGGATCTGTCCTGCCGGGTAAGGACGCTCTGAGGATAGAGAAGATCAGAATTAGGGGAGTAGATAGCAATGGCATGCTCTGCTCTGAGGCGGAACTTGGTCTTGGCAGTGACCATAGGGGTATAGTGGAACTTGACAGAAACACTAAAATTGGTGCAAATGTTGCGGATATTTTTGGCCTTTCTGATCCTATAGTGAATATGTCAATCACAGCAAATCGCGGTGACTGTCTTGGCGTCTATGGCATAGCGAGGGATCTGGCGGCAACTGGGATTGGCAGATTGGGAAAACTGAGGAAACCCAGTGTGAGGGTGGAACAATCGTCCGCTGGTCAGCGAAGTCTGGCTTTGAATAGTGTAGGTTGTCCGAGGTTTCTGTTTAGAGAAATAAAAAATATAAAGAATTGTAGGTCTCCGGAGTGGCTGGAGAATAGATTGAAATCTGTGGGTTTGACTCCGAGAAATGCCTTGGTGGATATAGGTAACTATGTGATGTTTTCCTTTGGAAAACCCATGCACTTCTATGATCTGTCAGCTCTAGAGGGCAACCTCAGTGTTCGAGATTCTAGGGAGGGAGAGGTTTTTGTGGATCTATTTGGCAATGAGCATAGACTACCCTCTGGTGCCGTTGTCATCTGTGACGAGAGAAAAATCCTCTGTCTTGGTGGCATAGTTGGCTCTAATGATTGCTGTGTGAGTGAAAAAACGGACAGTGTCATTCTGGAATCGGCAATTTTTGATCCTATAGAAATAGCAAGGACAAAGAAAATATTAAATATTCAGACCGATGCGGGCTATAGGTTTGAGAGGGGAAGTGACTATGAGATGGTTGATTTTGCTCTGGAATATGCGAGCGATCTTGTTGGAAAGATCTGTGGGGGAAATTTCGGCAGAGCCACTAATAGTGAGCGTGGGGGCTATAGACAGTCTCTGGAGAGATTCGTTAGAATGGACTATGGTCACGTAGAGAAACGTCTTGGGCTGAAAATAGCTAGAAAAAATGTGGACAGAATCCTGAAGTCTCTGGGCTATGGTGTGGAGAAGGAAGAGGGTAGGGGGGATTCTATGATTCTGAAGATTCCTCTATTTAGAAATGTTGTGGAGTGTAGAGAGGATGTCATAGACGATATAATAAGGATATATGGCTATGCCAATCTCTCTGATGGAGATTTCATGGACCCTGTTGTCCATGAGAAGGAAGACAGTCTTTTTTACAGAGGACTGGAGGACAGTCTCTATAGAGTCAGAAAGAGACTCGCGGGCAATGGAATGGTGGAACTCATAACCTATTCCTTTCTGAGGAGAGAGGATTGCAGTTATTTTTCCGAAGTAAATGAGGAGCTTGATCTGATAAATCCAATTATATCGGACCTGTCCCATATGAGACAGAACCTAATTCCAAACATACTGAATACCATAGTGAAAAACGGTAACAGAGGATTCAACAACATGTCATTCTTCGAGATAGGTCACGTGTACAGAGAATGTGCCCTGGATAGGGAGGATAATGTTGTCTGTGGTGTAAGGTACGGTGATTGCGAATCTAAAGATTGCCATGGTGAGGCTAGAGAGTTTGATATTTTTGATGTTAAAAGGGATCTCTTTGATGTGCTGGCTATTTTTGGACTCAGTGATGATCTGGTGGTCAAAAGAGAAACCCCAAAATACTATCACCAGGGCAGAAGTGGCGCTGTGTTTGGGAAAGATGCGGTTCTTCTGGGATACTTCGGCGAACTGCACCCGGCGGTGGCTATGAAGTTTTCTCTGAAAACTAGGCCAATGATCTTTGAGTTTTTTATTGACCACATGCCTAGAGATCTGATGATCGGGTCCGGCCGTAGAGTCAGTGATTTTATTGTGAATGATCTGCAGCCCATAACCAGAGATTTTTCATTCATTCTAGATGAAAAGATAGAGGTTGGAAACGTCATGGCGGATGTAGCTGCTATTGATTCTCTGATCTCGGATGTTTCCCTCTTTGATGTCTATAGCTACGGAGACGGTAAGAAATCCATTGGTCTAACTGTAGAGATACAGCCGGTGAATAAAACTCTGAATAGAGATGAGATAGAAGTTGTCTGCAGTAAGGTGCTGGGACTTATGTCCGGTAGATATAAGGGAGTTCTGAGAGATAGATAATTTGGACTATAGATTTCCATAATTTATGGTTTCTCTGGAGAGCGTTCTCCGGTGTGGTGAATTTTTCAAAGAATCTTTCCATTCGTGTCATTGATTTATAAATGATAATATGTACACTTAGGGGACTAGCATTACAGAATATGTGTTACCGATGTACGCTGTGGGTGATCTACTACATATCTTAGACGGAGAACTGGGAAAAGTTTTTAATAAACTCGGCTATGATGCTGATTTGGCGGTTTTCCAGTACTCCGATAGGCCGGATATTAGTGATTTTCAAACGAATTCCTCTATGGTTCTCGCCAAGAAACTGAAAAAATCTCCTCTGGAAATCGCCAGGGCCATAGCTGGAGAATTGGAAAGGTGTGGCCTATTTGAAAGCATTTCGATAGACGGACCTGGATTTCTAAATGTCTCCATCAGAGACAGTGTCCTGCTAGAGGTGGTGAATGGGACCAGGGATGATCCAAAATGTGGATTCAAGAACAATGCTCCTCAGAAAACCGTGGTGATAGACTTTGGTGGCTACAACATAGCCAAGGAACCCCATGTGGGTCACCTGAGATCCACCGTGATAGGTGAAAGTGTTAGAAGAATATATGAATTCTGTGGAGACCGAGTAATAGGCGACGTGCACCAGGGCGACTGGGGTCTGAATATGGGCATGGTTATCCAGGGAATAAGGCTTAAATATCCCAATCTGAAGTGTTTTTCTGATGGTTTTAATGGCGATGTGATCGATGATCTGAAGACAAATTCTGAGGAGTTGACAGAAATCTATAGATTAGCTACGGCTAGAGCCAAGGATGATTCCATATTTAAGGAGGAGGTGCACAGAGCGACAAAAATGCTCCAGGATGGTTTTAAACCCTACAGAGTTCTATGGAAGCACTTTACGGACATATCCATCAGAGATCTGGAAGAACTGGCCGTGGGAGTCTTCGGAGCACATTTCGATCTCTGGAATGGAGAGAGTTCTGTCCATGAGCTCATAGTTCAGATGATAAGAAATCTCACTCTGAATGGCATTGTAACCGTGTCTAACGGCGCCAAGATCATAGATCTAAAGGATATGGATCCGGACATGCCACCAGTGATCATAGAGAAAAGTGATGGAGCGGTGATGTATGCAAGCAGTGACATTGCGACAATTCTTGACAGACTGCAAAAATTTAACCCGGATCTAATGCTTTATATTGTAGACGCTAGACAGTCTCTGCACTTTAAACAGGTGTTTCTTGCCTGTAAAAAAATAGGTCTTCTCAATGAAAGACATGTGGCGGAACATTGTCCATTTGGCACTATGAACGGCGCCGATGGCAAACCATTTAAGACCAGATCCGGCGATACAGTGAGACTTCGGGAGCTGGTGGATGAGATGGAGGCTAGAATAAGAGAAAAATCTACCCAGGGCGATGAGAATGACATAAGAAACATAGCTGTTGCCTGCATAAAATTTGCAGATCTTATCAACTACAGAGAATCAAACTATGTTTTTGACTTTGAGCAGTTCACAAACTATGAGGGCAAGACCGGTGCCTACATACTCTACAGTGTGGTGAGAATAAATTCCATTCTGAGTAAATATGATTTGGCTAGCCGTGTGATAGATAGGATCAACTCTAGTGAGGAAAAGTCTCTACTGATGGAATTCACGAGATTTTCCTCCGTAATAGAACAGGCCTATGCAAGAAAGGTGCCAAATGTGGTTGCCGACTACGTCTACAGGTTAGCAAAGAAGTTCAGTGCCTTCTATGCGAAGTGCAGCATAGACAATGAGGACGATAGGGGATACCAGAGATCTAAAATATCTCTACTGGGGCTGACAAAACAGTACATAGAAAAGTGTCTGTATATTTTGGGTATAGATACAGTCGAGAGGATGTGAGGATGGTGCTGATGCGGGGAAATTGGAAGAATGACTAAGCCGATTGGTCTGCCAGATTAGTTAATAAATTTTAGGAGGGCTATGATTAGAGAAATTTTGAACAGCGATGAGCTAGAGACACCAATGGAAGCAACCAGCATTGCTGTGAATGCTATGACGGCCATTGAGGATATCATTCCCAGTGTATCTGACGTAGTGCCATACCCCTACAGTAGGATTAGAAATGATGAGTACGAAGAGATTATGGAGAGGCTACTGGAAACCATTAGAGGACACTATGATGAGTCCCCGATACTTTTCCATATGGGCGGTATACCCGGCAGTGGTAAGACCACCTACTATGCAAACAATAGAGATAACTTTCCCGGCTATATTTGGATTGGCTTTGATCATATTATGGAGGAGATTAGGAGCTATAGAAGGGACAATGAGAGGCTGGGTAGTGTTGAGAGCTACGAACTCTGGTGCCTTCCGGCCAGGGTCGTTTGCTACGAACTGC
>JAITBB010000068.1 GCA_031283795.1 Rickettsiales bacterium | reverse complement strand
AGGGATGGCAGCTCGCGCGCGAGCTGCCACTACGGATACTGATATACCAACCACCATAGATTCCAGAATAAAGACCATAGTGTACAACCCCAATGAGGTGGTAGAACTAACATTCCATTATGGCTTTCAATCTTTCATAGAGCTCGAGGAGGGCGAGGAAATAGAAATAATTTCCCTTGGGGAGTCCTTCCCATGGAAAATAACTCCCGTTGGTAGGCGCATATTCATAAGGCCTATGCAGATAAATACCAATACAAATATGACCATCATAACTTCCGAGAGAACATACATGTTCCAGCTGAAGGCCGACAGCTATGAGAGTAAGGGGGACGAGGAACTCATATATTCGGTTCGGTTCTTCTATCCGGATAATAGCATTAAGGTTCCCAAAATGCCTGGGGCCAGCTATGGATCCATGAAGAATCTAGACATCAGAGATAAGGATAACATAGACAGGGTTCTAGACAATTTCAAAATTGGTACAATATTGAACTTTGACTATCTGATGACGACAAACAACAATCAGACTATAAAAGTGCTCAAGGTTTTTGATGATGGTGTGAACACCTACTTCGAATTTGAGAATAATAATGTCATTCCGAATATCTACGCAGTAGACATCAACGGTAGAGAGACTCAGCTGAAATATATAATCGATGGACCCTATGTGGTTGTGAACGCTGTGCAGCTACAGTTTTCTCTGAGAATCTCTAATGACATTGTCTGCATATTTAACAATACCATGCTAGACTAGTTCCTTGTCAGAATTTTGAATCTACCAGAATATTCATTTTTTTCTCCTCTGGCGAAGTGGCCTATTTCCACAGAATTCCAGTTAGCTTTGTCGAATTTAGGAAAGAACACATCAGCCTCACCATCGTAGTCAACATCGGTTAGGTACATTTTGTCAACAAGTCCACGGGTGATAAAGAATTCGTAAACGATGGCACCACCAATGACAAAGAGCTCCGACTCGCCGTTATTTTGTGCAAAATCTACGGCATCCATGGGGGTCGTAAATACATAGATGTCCCTGGAAACCAGGTTATCTCCTCTGCCTAGAACTAGGTTTTTCCTGTTTGGCAGTGCCCTCCCTATGGACTGAAATGTTTTTCTTCCCATTAGTATGTGGTGACCGCTTGTCAAATTTTTAAAATTTCTCATATCATCTCCTATGCTCCAGACAAGCCTACCATTGAGCCCAAGTTGCCCATTTTTGCCCAGAGCCGCAACTATCGATATGATCATAGATAGAAATGTTTTGACCAGCTAATACTAGATCTTCAAAATTTTCTTGCAATGGAGAAATATTAGTTACACACTGGTGGATCAGCAATTTATCATTTCAGATGCAATTGCCAAAAAATATTTTTACGGGAGAGATAGAGCATCTTTTTCATATTCTTGATGGAGGAGAGGATAGGCTGAGACTAGTCGGTGGTTGTGTCAGAGATTCTATCATCGGCAGAGGGATAGTCGACTATGATCTGGCAACGAAACATAGACCCGAGGAGCTGATCGCTATTCTTGACCGACATGGTATAGAACACCTTGATCTTGCTAGAAGATTTGGAACCGTGACTGCTATCCTGAATGGTAAGAAATTCGAGATTACCACCCTCCGAAGAGACGTGGACTCGGATGGCAGACATGTGGTGGTTGAGTTTAGCAGCGACTATGGGGAGGATGCCGGACGAAGAGATTTTACATTTAATGCTCTCTACTGCGACTCCAATCTGGTGGTGCATGACTATTTCGGTGGCATCACTGATCTGAAAAAGGGTCTCATAAGGTTTATAGGAAATCCAGAGGAGAGAATAGTGGAGGATCATCTGAGAATATTGAGGTTTTTTAGATTCTATGCGGGCTATTGCTATTCAATTGATCATAGGGCTCTTGAGGCCTGTAGAGGACAGAGAGATAGCATAGACAAATTATCTAGAGAGAGAGTCACCGGAGAAATGCGTAGGATCCTGGAAACTAAGTACCCTGTGAAGGTTCTGAGGATAATGGAACGCTGTGGGATCCTACAAAAACTGTTGCACTATGAAAATGAATTGGATCTCCATGGTCTGGAGATATTCTATTCACTGAAAAATCACCTGGATTTTAGATGCGACTATCTGTTTGTTTTGGCTGCCATAGCAAGCAAAAATAAAATAGAACACAATCTCAAACTGCGGAAAAGTGAAAAAATCTATTTGGATTCTATTTTAGATAATATTCCGCAGCATATGGATCATTTTGAGATAGAAAAATTGCTGTTCAGACTTGGTAATTTGAATGTGGTGAAGGCGATAATTATGATCTATCTGTGCAATAATTTTGACAGAAATTATGGTGAATACTTGGATTTTCTAGAGAGAACTAGAATTCCGAAGCTTGAGATAACCGCAAAAGATCTGGCGGAACATGGTTTCGAAGATAAAAGGGAGTACAGCAGACTCATAGAACAGGCTAAAGATATTTTTACGGAGTCTGGATTCATATATGGGAAGAAAGAAATAATGGAGGCGCTGATCGATAGTCAGAAAAAGTACTACCCTAGGAAATTATAAAGGGTTGTATTCCTAGGCTGGTTGGATGTTCCCATTCTGATTAGTCGGTTGTTTATCCGATAATTAGAAAATTTGCCTCTAGGTATCCGACGCACAGTGGCCAATATCCAATTGCTTTTTAGAATGGAAAATAATAGTGTTTTCGGAAAACGTACATATTGGTTAAATTTATTACATAAAATGGATAGGAAAAAGTTGCAGAAATTGGAGAAACTGGCTATGATAGAGATAGGAGAGGAGGATAGGGATAGAATACTGGATCTGGTTAATCGGGACATATTGGGTGTGAAGGCCCTCCAGGACATAGATACAGAAAATCTAGAGCCTCTCACAAATCCCTACGACATGTTTCTAGAAACCCACAAGGATACCGTTTCGGATGGGAATCTGAAAAATGAAATTCTAGCCTGTGCTCCAAACGCCGTGCTCGGGTATTTTGCTGTGCCAAAAATGATGGAGAGTTGATAGAAGATGTCAGAATTGTCCAAACTAACTCTGGTCCAAGCTAGGAAAAAGCTTCTGGGCAGAGAGATAGGAAGCGTTGAGCTGGTAGATGCCTTCATAGGGAACATAGAGAATAATCGGCATCTGAACGCCTTCATTATGAATACCTTCGAGCTGGCCAGAGAGAGGGCAAGGCTGTCCGACATGAATATCGCCAAAGGGAGGGCGAAAAGACTGGAGGGGCTCCCAATGGGAGTTAAGGATGTTTTCTGTACAAAGGGCATAGAGACAACGGCCGGCTCTAAAATCTTGAAAAATTTCATTCCTCCCTATGAGTCGACGGTAACTCAGAGACTGAATGATGAGAATTACATAATGCTCGGTAAAACAAATACCGACGAGTTCACCTGTGGTTCGACCACAGCAACCAGCTGTTTCGGCCCCTCCATAAAT
>JAITBB010000083.1 GCA_031283795.1 Rickettsiales bacterium | reverse complement strand
CTGAAAAATTCCCCGGATCTTTCATCCAGACCCTTAGTGAATACTACAAATCTCTCTCTGAAATTCCTCTGACTCAATTTTTCTACATCGGCCAGTACCCCGGCCAGGACCTTTGATGGTAGAATTAGAAAGACAACTTCGGCACCGTCCATAGCTCTAGCCACATTGTCTGTGGCCGAAATATTTTTGTTTAGTCTCCCATTGACATATTTGCTGTTACTGTGGTCACTGTTAATCTCATCCACCGAAGCCTTTTCGTTGGAATAGAGAACGACTCTATAGCCGTTTTCCGCAACTACGCTGGCCATTGCGCTACCTAGCGCTCCGGCTCCCAGAATTGTAATTTTTTGTTCCAATGTATCATATCCTTAGAATCTATGGATATTTATTACCACTTCACTGAATTCTTTGTCAATAGACCATAGAATAATCCCCCGCCCCGGAGAGACCACTTTAATTGACATTTTTATCGGAACCTGCTTAACTGACTAAATTGGAGACCCGGGTTTCAGCAGTGAAGATATTGGCCTGTTCTAATGCGAGGAATTTTGTAAATAATCTGAGTAGAGTTCATAGGAATGATGTTCTACTTACGGAGGTTGCATCCTTCGCAGATGGTGAGCAACTGGTGAGAGTGAGGGACCAAAAATCGCTCCAGGGGAATGGGGTTCTGGTTGTGCAGTCTGTGTCGGGTAATGTTAATGATTCTATAATGGAGCTTCTATTCGCTCTGGACATAGTGCGCAATTCAGCAGCGTCAAAGGTTTATCTCCTACTAACCTATATGGGCTATTCGAGACAGGATAGGGTTGAGAGTCTGTCGGATGCCTTTTCCGCCAGGGTCGTGGCCCAGCTTCTATCCCTAAACTTCATAAATAGACTATTCGTCGTGGATCTACATGCATCCCAGTCCCTTGGTTTTTTTAGCATTCCCAGCATAAATCTAAACACAGACGAGTTCATCGTGGAAGAGATTAGAAATAGGTATGATATGAGTGATGTGGTACTAGTATCGCCGGATACCGGCAATGTTAAGTCAATAATTTCCATATCAAACCGGGTCAATGCAGAGTACAGCATAGCCATAAAATATAGACCAAGGGCCAATGAAAATAAGATACTTTCACTGGTTGGCTACGACATTACGGATAAGGTGTGCATAATAATAGATGATATAGTTGACTCCGCCGGTACACTCTGCAATGTGGCTGAGAGGTTGACCAACAAGGGTGCAAAGGATGTGGTAGCCTATGTAACGCATCCAGTACTATCGGGCAATGCTATGGAAAAGATAAACAATTCTTACCTGACAAAGCTCTTCGTCAGCGACTCCATAGATTCTGGAGAAAAAATAGGTGATTCGAAGAAGGTACAAGTATTCTCCATTGCCAATTGGTGTCTGGAGAATATTTTGCGCTATACGCGGGAAATATAATTCCATGGGTAACATGCCAGAGCTGAGTAGAATAAGAAATTTTGTGATCATTGCTCACATAGATCATGGTAAGTCAACTCTGGCGGATCGGATCATCGAACTGTGTGGAGGGGTCAGCGAAAGGGAAAAGGTTGATAGAATTCTAGACTCTATGGATCTAGAAAAAGAAAAGGGAATCACCATAAAGGCCCAGACGGTTAGGCTAGGCTATAGAGCCAATGACGGGAACGACTACATTTTGAATCTAATGGATACTCCCGGCCATGTCGACTTCACCTATGAGGTTAACAGGTGTCTTGCGGCCTGTGAGGGCTCTCTGCTCCTAGTGGATGCCACCCAGGGTGTAGAGGCCCAGACTCTGGCAAACACCTATCATGCCATAGAGAATAACCACAAAATAATTCCAGTTCTGAACAAGATAGATTTACCCTCGGCTAATGTGGAAAAAACAAAGAGTCAGATAGAGGAGATAATTGGCATAGACACCAGCGAAGCTGTTCTAGTCAGTGCCAAAACCGGAGAGGGAGTCAGAGATCTGCTGGAGGCCGTGGTCCATAACCTTCCGGCTCCAGAGGGCGACCCGGGTGCCCCGCTCAAGTCTATGCTGATAGATAGTTGGTATGATCCATACCTTGGTGTCGTGGCGCTTGTCAGAGTTATTGATGGTGCTATGCGGAGAGGGGACAAAATAAAAATGCTAGCAACCGGCGGTCTCTATCAGATAGAGACCATTGGCTTTTTCACCCCTAGGCGGGTTGGAGCTGAGGCCATAGCCGCGGGGGAAATTGGTTTTTTCACCGGACAGATAAAACAGGTTGCAGATTGCAGAATAGGAGATACCATAGTTCTCTCCAGTGACAGCAAAACAGAACCCCTGGCCGGCTTTAGAGCGAATCTTCCAGTTGTCTTCTGCAGCATGTACCCTACGGATACCGGGGACTATGATCTTTTTAAGGAATCTCTGGCCAAGCTGCATCTTAACGATGCAAGTTTTGTCTTTGAGCCAGAAACGTCCTCTGCCCTAGGTTTTGGTTTTAGATGTGGTTTTCTTGGACTTCTGCATCTTGAGATTGTGGTGGAGAGGCTTGAGAGGGAATTTGATCTGGATCTTATAGTGACGGCTCCATCCGTTGTCTATAGAGTCTATAGAAATGCGATACATAGAAGTTCCAGCAGCAATGACAATTCAGAATACATTGAGGTGCACAATTCGGCAGACCTACCTGAGCCCCAGTACATAGGAAAAATATGCGAACCCTGGGTGAAGGCCACCATAATGGTTCCAGAGACATATCTGGGCAACATACTGAAACTGTGTGTTGACAGAAGGGGGATACAGAGCTCTCTGGTCTTTGTTGGAGAGAGAGCAATGCTCGTCTATGAACTACCCCTGAATGAAATAGTTTATGATTTCTATGATAAACTAAAATCCTATTCCAGCGGCTATGCTAGTCTCGACTGGGAAATAGTGGACTATCGAGAGGGAGATCTGACAAAGTTATCAATTTTTGTCAACGGAGAGGCAGTTGATGCTCTTTCCTTTATGGTGCATAGATCTAGAGCCGAGACGAGGGGTAGGGCACTCTGTGAGAAACTCAAGGATCTCATTCCACGACAGATGTTTAAAATAGCCATTCAGGCCGGCATAAATGGCAGAATAATAGCTAGAGAGACGATAAACGCCTACATGAAGGATGTGCTAGCTAAGTGCTATGGCGGTGACGTGACTAGAAAGAGAAAACTACTGGAAAAACAGAAAAAGGGTAAGAAGCGAATGAAAACTGTCGGCAATGTGGAGATACCCCAGAGCGCCTTTCTGGCAGCTCTAAAACTGAATGATTAGCATTAGGTTTGGCGGCCTGCCGAAGTAGAGGTGCGACACCATGGCCACTGTCAGAAGAATAGAGTATAATCAGAACAGAAGCACCTTCATAGTTGGCCTCCATTGATCCAAAGAAACCGGCTATAAAGACCCGGCTCAGAAGGTCAACGATTCTGCCTCGGTTTGTGGATTTCAGCAAATCGGGGAAGGACCTACAGAGTTTATAGTGCTGAGGGAAATAGGTTGGCTATGCGCTGAATTTTGGCTATAGCCGGGAATTGGTCCACTTTTTTCTGCCATAACGTTGTAAAAAATTTTTCCAGCTGCATAATTCCTTTAGACTAAAGTAGTAGATAATGCACGTGGGGTTGGATTACGGAGTTTTGGTGGAAAAGGCTTTTAGAAACATGATTAGATCGGTTCTGAGGGAGGTTCAGAAGATGACAGAGGAGAATCTATGTCTCATGTTTGTTGTGGATACCAGGCACAGAGGTGTTCTGATTCCAAAATATCTCAGAGCGCAGTATCCTCAGAACATTGTGATAATTCTGCAGCATCAGTTTGTAAATCTAAAGGTCTATGCTAGCCACTTCTCCGTTGAGTTGAATTTTGGGGGTAAATTTGAAGAGATCTCGATTCCATTCGGAGCAATATTAGTGTTCAACGATAAAACATCCGGTATGGAGCTTGCGTTTGACGTTATAGATTGGACAGATCCGATAAATGGCAATCACGGCTGTATCTGCGGTTTTGGAATAGAATATGAAGAGAGAGCCGCTAACGTTGACGTCAACTCCAGTGATAATCTCATAAGATTTGAAGACATTAAGAACAGGTTATGAGTATGTATCTTGAAAATACTAGCATTTCTCTAATCATGAACTGGACTACTATGTTCCTGGTGAGCTTCCTTCTGAGCGCTATACCCTTTGGCTACCTTCTTGTGAAGTTTATAAAGAAAGTAGACATAAGGAACTACGGGTCTGGCAATACCGGAGCTACCAATGTGTGGAGGATTCTTGGAGCGAAATATGCAGTCCTGACATTTCTATTGGATGGGACTAAAAGCCTAGTCCCAGTGCTACTGGCCAATAGGGTAAGTGGCGGCAGTGTAACCGTAGCTATGATAATGCTGCTGATGACCGTAGCCGGGCATATTTTTAGCCCCTGGTTGGGATGGAAGGGGGGGAAAGGATTCTCCAGTTTTATCCTAGGTCTGCTGGCTGTAGACTATAGGCTATTCCTGATCACAGGCCTGTCCTGGTCCATTGTATTCTTTATTTCTCGCATCTCCGGACTAGCAACGCTGGTATCAATTTTGACAACGTTGATTGGCTCATATTTTGTGGTCAATGACACTAGTCTGTGTATACTGGCCATAATATCCACTGTGATATTCTGGGCCCATAGGAAAAACATAAGGGATCTGACCTCTCGTGTCGTGTCGGGACGATCATAGAGGTTCACCATCTAGTACAATATTGTATTCTCACATGATGGAGATCCGGATAGGGCCACCCAGTTCAACCGCTGGTCTCTCCCAGGATTTACCACCGACACCAGCCTCGCCATCCGCTATTGGTGTGAACACATCAAAAAATCTATCCAGATAAGAGTGACAAAGGATCCATCTAGTGCTCAACTGGGTTTCTAGATACAAATGAATCACCATTCAGCAGGCGGGAAATAAAAATGAACACAGCAATTTTTCACCATGTCACCAACTTTCCTGCTCCACTTCCTTCGGAATCACATCAGAGGGCGATGCAACCAAATGGATAAACCCCGGTGTTTTTCCTTCAGCAGAGACTGTTTAAAAAATTTTATAATCATCCGTATTGATTAATACAATTTATGGTTTAGAATTTTACCGCCTCCTTTATGAGGGCCCCACCGTTGGGTGGAGCCCCCAAGGTTGGCGGTTTTACACGGTATACACGTTTAAACCATACAAGAATAAGTTGTGTTTTGTTGCTATTTCTACCGTACTTTTACGGGAAATAACTAGGCAATTGTTACAATCAACAGCTGCACCAGCGAAGCCGGCGCTGTGAAGCTGCTCCATGGTGTCCGGGCCTAGGGATGGTAAATCCGCCTTCCGAGTCTGACCCAGTTTTCCGATCTTTATAAGAATCGGTCCCTTCTCCTCGGGAAGTCTAAGCCGACCAACCCTATCGATTAGACCAGCCGTACCCTCATAGCACTCTATAGCCACTATGCTTCTCCGCTGTACGGCTACCGCCTGTCCCAGATCAAATTCGCTGAGTCTCTTCAGAATATCACAGCCAAGTTCTATATCGCTAAGCTGTTCGGCGCTGCATTTTATTCCATTGTTTGGACCCTCCTCCAGTTTTAGGTTCTTCACTAGAGAGTCTACCTCTAGAACCTGGAAACCATTTTTCTCTAGAAAACCTATAGCGGTTTTCAACATAGAATTATCTCCAATTATTTTGTTCTTCAGGATATTCCCTACCAGGGCAATTCCCTTTGCATCCATTTTGGGAGACATAAACGATGGTTTTTCTATTCCGCCCGCCAGAACCAGCCTGGTCACTCTGTTTTTTCTGAAGAAATCAATTATTTTACCAACCTGGCCAATCTCTAGCTCTAGAAGATCCAGAGTACCATAGTCATCCACCCGAGCTTGATGTTTTAGAAGAACACAGAACAGCTCGATTCCGTTTTCTCTACAGTGATCGACTATATCGAGAGGGAGTCTACCCGAACCCGCTATTAGTCCGAGCCTATCCATTTGCCATAGAGTCTTTCGAGGGTACGGCTCTGGACTTTACAACAAAATTTCTTTCGGAATCCCCCAGCAGAAATTCTATCACCTCGAGAACGGCACTTGAATCTGCGTACTTATCCCTTAGACTCTCCGCCAGCTCAAATATATTCCCACTCTCAGAGCAGAAAACGTCCCTATAGAAATTCCTGAGATTATTTATCTCCTTTCTGGGAAAACCTCTTCTACTGAGACCAAGAATATTTATACCTCTAAGGTCTGCCTCCCTTGGCTCAATAACAATGCCGTAGGGTATCACATCCCTGATAACAGCCGTCAGACCCCCGATCATCGCGTGTTTTCCGATTCTAACTTTCTGATGCACGGCCGACAGGCCACCGATTACCGTGTAGTCTCCGAGCTCCACATGACCACCTAGAGTAACATTGTTCGCCAGAACACAATTATCTCCCACAGTGCAATCGTGGGCTATATGAGTGTTAACCATCAGCAGGTTCCCGTTGCCTACTCTTGTGACCATCCCGCCTCCTCTTGTGCCAGGGTGTATAGTGCAGTGCTCCCTTATGAGGTTGTCATTGCCTATTTTTATCATCGACCTTTCCCCCTCATACTTTAGATCTTGCGGATCCTGTCCTATCACAGCGAAGGAAAAAATCTTATTATTCGATCCAATCTCAACCTGTCCCTCTATAATTACATGGGGTTTCAATCCACAGCCATCCCCGATAGAGACGCCCGAGCCGACTATGCAGTATGGACCTATTACAACGTTTTCACCTAGCTGTGCAGCAGGATCCACTATGGCTGTAGGGTGTATGGTGACACCCTTCTTCAGGTAACCATAGTCCTTCAGGAATTCAACTCCAGTCCGACTGTTATTCTTCACTGTATTCTGCCTATACACAATATTTCCCCATGGATCTTTCGACGAAGGTAATGCTAGTAACACTCCAGGCTACAGTCAAATCATTTTTTATTACAAAATATTACCTATTATGTGATTTGTACCCAGCTCTAGAAACCAGGGCCCTGATTCTGTCTACTTCTATTTTTTGTAGACCCAAACCTTGATGCCTATCACACCGTAGCTGCACCTAGCCTCCGTATGGGCATAGCTCACATTGGCCCTCAGAGTATGCAGTGGAATAGAGCCTTCTCTATATGTTTCGGTTCTGGCGATATCAACGCCATTGAGTCTGCCGGAAACCTTGATCTTAACTCCCAGAGCCCCATATTTCATAACGTTTTGGATCGCTTTCTTCACAACTCTCTTGAATGCCGACCTATTCTCTATCTGTCTAGCTATATTTTGTCCTATCAATTCAGCATCCAGGTCAGGTTTTTCCACCTCCATTATCTTGACCAGCACATCCTTTTCCTTCATATTCTGCTGAATATATTTCCTGATTTTCTCTATATCTGCTCCCTTTTTACCAATTATAGTGCCCGGCTTCGCAGTTCTTATCAGAACAATGAGGCGGTCATTGGTTCTCTCCGTGATTACTCTGGAGATAGAGCAATTTTTAAAATTCTTGAATATGTAGTCCCATATCTGTAGATCCTTTATAAAGTTACTCTTATATTTATGGTCATCACACCACATAGATGTCCAATTGTTGTTCAGCGACAGTCTGAAACAGACTGGATCTACTTTCTGCCCCATATTAGCTTTCCTCTGTTTCGGTTAAAATTATTCTAAGATTACAAAAGGGTTTATGAATCTTTGACCCCCTACCCCTTGCTCTGGCTCTAGACCTCTTTATGGTAAAAGCCTTGCCCATGTCAATTCTCTGAATCACTAGTTTGTCCATATCCATGCCATGGTTATTTTCCGCGTTAGTTATAGCGGATTTCAGCAGGTTCCTCACAGGAGAGGCCAGTTTGAGATTACAGAAACCCAGCTGTGTTATTGCCTTACCCACCGGCAACCCCCGGATGCTTCTGACAATCTTGCCAAGCTTGGTCATACCACCCCTTAGATTTCCCAAGTAAGCCTGGGCACACTTTTTCTCTCCATTCACAGAACTCTCACTCATAGAACCTCCCCACTAGTTTTCATCATTTACTGTCCTTTTTACTGTCTTTCGTCTCCGTCTTTCTATTTCCAGTGTGACCACGAAATGTCCTAGTGGGAGAAAATTCACCAAACTTGTGGCCCACCATATCTTCGGACACCAGAACCGGAATAAATTTCTTGCCATTGTAGACGGCAAAGCTGAGACCCACAAACTGAGGCAGAATCGTCGACCTCCTGGACCAGGTCTTTATAACCGGCTTCTTCGGATCAATGGAGGCTAATTTAGCCTTTTTAATCAAATATCCATCAACGAAAGGGATCTTCCAAACTGATCTTGTCATATCTTACTATCTACTCCTTATGACGACTTTTTACTATAAACCTGTTAGTTGGATTATTTCTCCTGCGGGTTCTACCGCCCCTTGCGCACACTCCGGTAGGAGAAACTGGGTTTCTTCCACCTCTTGTTCTACCACCATGGGGGTGATCAACGGGATTCATAGATTCTCCTCTCACACTAGGTCTCTTACCCAACCACCTATTCCTACCGGCCTTGCCCAATTTTTCATTTTTCTTGTCTGGATTGCTAACCGGACCAACTGTGGCCAGACAATCCAGCGGGAATTTTTTTGTTTCACCAGACTGTAGTCTAACTATGGCATAGCCCTCATCCTTTCCAGCTAACTGAGCAAAATTCCCAGCGCTTCTGGTTATTTTACCGCCAGCACCCGGCTTGTTCTCTATGTTGTGTATGAACGTGCCAATGGGCATCACCATAAGAGGCATAGCGTTCCCAGGCTTTATGTCGAGTAATTTCCTTGAAGAGGAGACGATATCTCCGACTTTCATTCCCTCTGGGGCTATTATGTAAGAAAAAATCCCGTCTGAATATTTCAGCAGCGCTATGAAGGCGCTTCTGTTTGGATCATATTCTATTCTCTCGACGGTAGCCATGATATCATATCTATTTCTCCTAAAGTCAACCGTTCTGTAGGTTTTTTTGTGCCCACTGCCGCGTCTACGCACAGTGATGTGACCATAGTTATTGCGGCCAGCCTTGCTATTTTTCTGCTGGGTTAGCATTTTCAATGGCCCTCCATTCCACAGACCTGTCCTGCTGACCAGCTTAAGACCCCTCATGGATTTTGTGACCGGCCTAAAATCCTTTATAGCCATATTCTCTATTTCACCTCCAGTTTCGTCAGATCCAACTGCTGTCCTTTTTTGAGGCTAACCATAGCCTTCTTTCTGGAACTCCTCAGACCCTTTGTTCCTTTGAATTTCTTAAGCTTCCCAGGGGTGGTGATAACATTAACCTTTTCTACTCCAAAGCCAAACACAGTTTCCACTGCCTTCTTCACATCTTTCTTTGTGGCCGAGGGTATAACCTCCAGAACTATCTTACTATCCGCCATCTGCAGATTGGTTTTTTCTGTAACTATGGCTGAAATTATAATGTCATAGACGCGACCTAGAGTCATACTAGCGCCTCCTCAAGGTTATTCAAGAGTTTTTTGTCAAAGAGAAGATAGTCAAAATTGAGAATATCTAACACGTTCAATGCTTCACTGGTGAGACTCTTATAGTTAAAGAGATTTCTCAGAGACAGGGCAAAATTTTTATACTCCTCATCACAGACCACGAGAGCCCTCTCTATGTTCTTTGTCCTGAGTTTTTTGGCCAACCCTCTGGTACTCAGCCCAAGACTGTCCATCCCTTCGATAAGAATCACTCGGTCATTTTTAACCTTCTCTCTGAGAACAAACTTCCGAGCTCTAGCCACAATTTTCCTGGGAATCGAAAAACTGAAGTCTCTTGGCTGCGGACCAAAGCACGTCCGTCCCCCTACAAACTGGACGGCCCGCCTAGATCCATGTCTAGCACCTCCGCTTCCCTTCTGCCTGACTATTTTTCTTGTGGAACCAGTCACCTCAGACATCAATTTAGTCTTGGCAGTACCAAATCTTGCTCTGGCGAGTTGCCATTTAACCACTAGGGGTACACACTTCTCCCCTTCCCGTGAATCAATATCAATACCCTCGATATCGCTTCTAGTTTCCTCCAGACTATCTAAATTTAAAACTAACAGCTGCTGCATTGCCAACCCTACCCGTTCGAATTCCTAATTATGAGCTCAGTCCCTCTGGAGCCGGGCACAGCACCCTTTATACAGAGGATTGAGTTTTCACCCTCTATCTTCACAATCTCCAGATTTTTAACTGTAACCTTCTCCGAACCCATATGTCCAGCCATCTTCTTACCCTTGAAGACCTTTCCTTCCCTTCGTCTGCAGCCCGTGCCCCCTAGAGATCTATGGGACAGAGAACTGCCATGCTGGGCCAGCTGACCCTTGAATCCAAATCTTTTCACTGCTCCGGCGAAGCCCTTCCCCTTGGAAATTCCCGTAACATCCACCTTAGCATTCTGTTCTAGCTGTTCAATTCCTAGGAAGCTGCCCACAGAGAATTCTTCTCCCTTCTCCACCTTAAAGGTTCTCATAGAATCATGAGCCTCCAAACCTTTCTTTTTATAGAAGCCCATCACAGCCTTTCCTATTCTTCGCTCAGTTTTCCCATCCTTTCCATAGGAGAGGGTAACATGGCTAAAATCCCTATCCTCATAAACTCTGAAATCGCTCACTAGACTTTCGTAAACTCTTATGAGGGTCACCGGCACAGCCGCGCCCCCCTCCAAATAGAGCCTGGTCATACCTAACTTTTTCCCGATAACTGCCACCGCCATCATTCACCTCCATTGAGAGAAATCTTAATATTTACTCCGGCAGATAGATTTAGTTTCATCAGCGCCTCCACCGTCTGCGGAGTTGGCATTATTATTAGCAGTCTCTTCAGAGACCTTATCTCAAACTGCTCCATACTCCTCTTATATATGTGAGGGGACCTGATAACCGTAAACTTCTTTCTGTTGATCGGGAGCGGAATTGGACCCGCCACCTTGGCTCCGGTCCTTTTTACGGTCCCAACTATCTCCTGGACGGCCCGATTCATGATGCCCACGTCGAACGCCTTTAGAACAATCCTAATTCCTTCGCTATTCTTCATTAATCTAAATAAAAATTGTGGTGACCTTTCGGGTCTGTCCCACCAAACTCGTGAGGCGCTAGGTTCCCTAGGGAACATCGCCAGCAATGATGCGCCAGTCTGAAGAATATTTTTAATAAGTCAAGGAAAATGTCGAGTTACGGGGTATTGATAGCCATTCTATACGGTGTATCGACAGTCTTCGACACAGATCACTGGGAAAACAACCCCATTCCATTCCGAGACTCCATTTCTCTGATTTTCTCATTTTCTTTCTGAGACACTCTGAACTGTTGGCGGCCTATGACACACTCGTCTAGCCAGCAGCAGCTTTTCCAAAAAACAATGGCTTATAAATTAAAAATCCCATACTATACCTACCGTGTTCCAGAGATTCCGATAGCCAAGAATTTTTCTGCGGGATTAGAGCTAATTTTTTCTCTAGAGGGGTAAAGTGCATTTTTTAAACATAGGAACCAACTACAATTTTCTGAGAAGTGTTCACAAATTCATAGACGATAACTTCGGAAACGATGAAAACATCTGTGATGTGCTTCTGCTTCTGCCAAACAGAAGATCAGTGAGCGCACTGAGAACTGTCTTTCTGGAGAATGTCAGAGAAGATGGCGCCAAAATTCTCCCAGCAATAAGGGCTCTGGGTGACCTGGACGAGGGAAGCCTGATGCTAGGTGGCGCGGACTCGGATCTGCTGCTGGAGTATTTAAAATCTCCAAGAACAACCTCTGATGTGGGCTATAGGCTGCTCCTACTGAGAGAAATCCTGTTAGGTGGTGATTACACTGGTGTTGAGAGTGCCATAGGATTACTGGGGGAGTTAGAGGCACTCCTAGCAGACATGGAAAACTATGGAGTTGGTTTCGACAGTCTCAGCGGTCTGGTGAATGATGATCTGGCAATCCATTGGCAGCGGATTCTTGATTTTCGAAGGGGGTTTGGGGACAGATGGCGCAAACTGCTCGACGAAAATCACCTGGCGTCGATAGAGTACAGCAGGATTACGAACATTAGATTCTATGAGAGAGCTGTGGGAAGGACTGGGCCCAAAAATCCCGTAGTCATGATTGGAAATTTTGAGCCCACCAGAAGTGTACTGGATCTCACTAGAACACTTTCGAGGTATGATAACACTTACATTATCTTCAAAGGCCTCGAGAGTGTGATGACGGAGGAGGAATTCGGCGCGATCGACGAAACCAATAGTCATTTCTCTATAAAAAAAATACTGGACGAACTAGCTATCGGAAGGGAATCGGTGATAGATCTGAAATATCCAGACTACAGGACCGTAGGAGATGACTCACTCCACACAATATACACAGCTATGCTGCCACCCAGCTCGACCCACCGATGGCAAAACAATGCTGGTGTCAGTGGCCTAGATCATATCCAGTACGTGGAGTGTAGGGACATCTGTGATGAACTAAATCTAATAATGGTCTATCTACTGGACCACAGTGCAAGGAACGGTTTGGGAAACGTAGCCATAGTTGCTAATCAGGAGCTATCCCAGAGACTGGAGCTGCTATTAAAATACTGGAATATTCCCTTTAACAACGCCTACGGAAAGAAGTTTCTCCTCCATGCGGTTGCAAAATATCTGTTACTCCTAGTGGAAGTCTATAATGAAAACTATAGAGCAAATAAACTGCTCAGTCTGCTGAAAAATAACTTTGTCCGTTTTGGCTATAGGGAAGAAGAACTCTCTAGAAATATTGAACTGTTTGAGAAGCATATTCTCTACGACAAAATAAATAGAAACGGCATAGAGTCCTACAGAATACATCTCAGCCATGTGGAGGATGAACAGGCTAGAGAAAATCTAACTGAGTTTCTGGATCGAATAGAGAACTATTTCAGCGTTTTCAATAAGGAGGCCATTCCTCTAGAGGATTTGATCCTAGGTCATCTGAGATTGGCCGAAAGGATAGCAAGCTCCGAGGAAATCGAAGGAGCTGATATTCTTTGGCGTAGAGACAGAAGTCACGAAAAGATTTTTGAGTTTCTGCAATATGAACTTTTACCACAGTCAAAGCACTTTGGGGATTCTCGCATCACCGACTATGGCTATATACTTAATTTCCTGCTATCGGAGAAATCCTATAGTGAAGACTACTCACTACATCCGGCAGTGAATATAATATCCGTGCAGGAGGCTCAGCTGATAAACTATGATCTGGTGATCGTAGCAAATCTCAACGATGGTGTTAATCCGCCAAACATTGTGCCCGATCCATGGATGAGCAGGAAAATGAGAGTTAGTCTTGGTCTACCTCCGAGGGAGATGGAAATTGGCAGATCATATTTTGGTCTCGTGCAGCTCGTGGCACAGAATAGGGTTCTTCTGACAAGATCAAGAAACGTTGATGGAATACCTAGTATCAAATCCAGATTCCTACAGAGACTGGAAACCACACTACGCTGTAATGGCTTCGATTTAAGGGAGAATAGAGACATTGTCGGAGGTTTCAGAAAATACTACAGTTTTGAATACGACAGGAGAAACGATGTCTATAGAAAACGCCCACAGCCGAAACCCCCGGTAGATACTAGACCAAAGGGTCTCTCGGCTACGAATATAGACCTGCTAAATCTGAATCCCTACGATGTCTACGCAAAGAAAATCCTTGCTCTAGCGAAGACAAATCCTATGGAAATGAATAACATACACGCGAAGATAGGAACGATTCTGCATAGCATATTTGAACGGTATTCTAGGGATTATGATATCTATGGACATGGTGACCACGCTGCTCTGGCGGATCTGGTTAGAGGTACTCTAGATTATCATTTTGCGAACGATCGATTACCTATGGAATTATATTTTGATAGAGTTCTAGAATCCCTCAGACAGTTTGTGGTGCTGGACAAAAGATCAAGGGATGAGGGTTATTCCATAGTTCCCGAGGATTGGAATAGCCACACACTAGATGGCAAGAACAGTTTCACCATATCTGCAAGAGTTGACAGGCTTGAAAAACTAAATGACTCGCTGAGAATAGTCGACTACAAGACTGGAACGGCACCTTCGAAAAGTGATGTCGTCAACGGTAGGAGACTGCAGCTTTTGGTCGAAGCACTGATCATGTCCCGGAATAGACCCGGGACCAGCGTTATATCTCTGCAGTATTGGCTAATCAAACAGAAAAATGGCGATGTTCAGGAGATCAGTGACGGAAACAGAATAAGGGATACTGTTGATCCAATCTCCCTAGAGGAATTGGTCAGCAGAACAGAAGAATTTCTGGTCAGACTATTTAATTTCTTCAGCAGCGAATCAAACGGCTATGTGGCTACCAATAGAAATTCGCGCTACAGTGACTTCAATCATCTAAGCAGACTAGAGGAGTGGCTCTACGGGGAGCGCATGCCATAGACAGGAGCCTAAATTCTTCAACTGTTTCATCCATGGAGCGGCTGCAACCTGGAGCAATTCCGGAGAATCACCTTTACTCACAAAAACTCATGGGGTGGGCTTTGGCAGCGGTTCTAAAGTGAAGAGAAGGTCAGATCAGACACTCGACTAGAGAAAAAGCTCAGAGGCGCGAGTGGAAAAAACGTCGCATAGGCCAAAAAACTCCATGGGAAATATAGTCGGAGCCAAGAGTTGTATCCAGACTAACCACCATGAAATCAGGACCTTCCACATTTTGTCTTCATAGTGGGGAATACTTCGGTCAAATCTATGTGGCTAGATATCATGACCGCTACTATTTCCCCAGAATTCCTGGAGACCAACTATAGAGATTGTACCAGGTCCTGACGGCCTGAGCATGTTACTAAATATTACACTTTACTTTATTTCTGTAGTGATAGATACTTCCGGGTATCCGCTAGATTTAGCATTAACGCCTTGTTATGGCGGGTTTTTGGAGATCGTATATGTGTGGCATAGTCGGAATTGTCGGTAATATGGGATCAAATGTGGTTGGCCAGACCATCATGTCGCTGAAGCAACTCGAGTACAGAGGCTACGATTCGGCAGGTATCGCCATACTGGCCGATGGCAATTTTAATATTGTCAGAAGCGTGGGCAAGATAAAAAATCTAGAGGAAAAAATTCCTGAAAATTTTCGCTCTAGCATTGCTCTGGCTCACACCAGGTGGGCTACCCATGGTAAAGTCAGTGAGGCAAACACCCATCCCCACATTTCCTTTAGAGGGGACGTTACCGTTGTGCATAACGGTATAATAGAAAATTACGCTGAACTGAAAAATTTTCTTCTGGGAGAGGGTTTCCAATTTTATGGGGAAACAGATTCCGAGGTCATAGGTAATTTGGTGTCCCATGGTCTGATGAAAAACAAGGACATGGAAGAGGTATTCTTCACATCTCTCGAGCAATTGGCCGGGAGCTATAGCATTGCTCTGATTCACAGAGACCAGCCCGATAGGCTTTTTGCAGCAAAAAATGGATCTCCCCTGGTCCTGGGAAGTGCACCTAGCACAAGTATGGTAGCTTCGTCGACGATAGCACTCTCTGGCTTTGCCGACAGCTTTATACAGCTAAAGGATGGGGAAAGGGCAATTATCAGCGCCGACAGCATTCGCATTGTGGATTCCAGAGGCCATAGACTGGATAAACCCAGAGAAAAATTGGATATGGGCGACACCAGGGTTAGCAAGAATGGCTTCGACCACTATATGCTGAAGGAAATCTATGAGCAGCCGGATGTCATGAGAAGGACCATCAGAGAGTATATCGATGTGGAAAGGAGCGAAATTAATTTTGGAAAGTTTAGCTTCGACATGAAAAAAATTAATTTCCTAACCATAGTTGCCTGTGGCACCTCATATCACGCAGGCTGTGTGGCAAAATATTTCATAGAGGACATGGCGGACGTTTTTGTGAATGTGGATATAGCATCCGAGTTTAGATACAGAACAAATCCTCTAAAGAGGGGGAACCTCGCTCTGTTCATATCCCAATCCGGAGAAACCGCCGACACTCTCGCTGCCCTAAAATACTGTAGAGAAAAAAAACAGAAGATACTTTCGATCGTTAACGTCGCGCAGAGCGCCATGGCCGGGCTTTCGGACAGCATTATAGGAACTATGGCTGGAGTTGAGATTGGCGTCGCATCCACAAAGAGTTTCACGGCCCAGGTGGCTGTGTTGTACCTACTGGCCATAGAGATGGCACGGCAGAGAGAGAAAATCTCCATCGAGAAGTACCACAGTCTGGTGGCTGACTTTGTCAATTCTGTGGATATTCTGGATAAGTCTCTGGTTCCAGCCAACATCGATAAAATAGAGAGAATTTCATCGATAATAGCTAAAGCCCCCCATCTGATCTACATGGGAAGGGATATATTGTTTCCTATGGCCCTTGAGGGAGCCCTAAAGATTAAAGAAATTAGCTATATCCCAACCTATGGCATCGCTAGTGGGGAATTGAAGCACGGATCCATAGCTCTTATAGACCCTGACACCTTCGTGGTCGCCCTAGGCAATAGTGATCTCCTCTATGAAAAAAACCTCTCCTCTATGGAGGAAATTTTGGCTAGGAATGGTAAAATTATAGCCATAGGTGATAGAGTGGTTGGTGACACTAGAATATTCGACTCTATAGAAACTCCGGCCACGAAGAACAAATTTGAAGTGTTTCTCTCCATGGTGGTTCCTACACAACTGCTAGCCTACTATGCCGGAGTCCATAGAGAAACCGATATAGACCAGCCAAGAAATCTGGCAAAGTCGGTGACGGTCGAATAGAATGGGAAAGTTACAAATCTATCAAAAATTCCAAATTCACTATGTTTCAGATAGTTCTGCCGGTTTTTAATCCAAACATATTTGAGTTTGGTCCAATACGGGTAAGATGGTATTCTCTAGCCTACATTGTAGGAATATTGGCAGCCCAGTGGACAACCAGATACCTGAATAGACTCTGTGAACTTGGGTTGGACAGGGAGGACTTTTACAGTGACTTTGTACTCTACATTATGTTAGGTGTGGTGATAGGCGGGCGACTTGGCTATGTGCTATTCTATGGCGCAGGGTATTATCTATTGGAACATCCACTTGAGATCTTTGCTCTCTGGTATGGGGGGATGTCATTCCATGGAGGACTAGCCGGAGTTCTAGTGGCATCCCTGATGCTGTGTAAAAAATACGGGGTGGATACCCTTAGGTTCCTCGACATACTGTCTGTGGCTGCTCCTGTGGGTCTATTTCTAGGTAGATTGGCGAACTTCATAAACCTGGAGCTGTACGGAAGACCCACGGATCTGCCCTGGGGCATGGTTTTCCCAACGGCAGATGACCTGCCAAGGCACCCAAGCCAACTATATGAGGCTCTACTGGAGGGCCTGGCTATATTCATAGTCATGCTATGGCTAACCCGAAAAAAGAAACTCAGAATAAGAGGGCTAAACTCGGGAATATTTTTGCTGCTCTACAGCCTATTCAGAATTTTTGTGGAAACTCTGAGGGAACCGGACTTCAGATTCAGTATTCTGCCGAGTTTCATAACCATAGGGCAATTGCTGTCAATTCCTTTGCTGCTAGCAGGCATTATAATTCTCATTCGCCTGCCGAAAAATCAAAAGCCATGACTCTTTGGTTAGTCTAGAGAAAACCCATTCGAATTTTCCCCTCCGCCAGATTCTCGCCATTGTAACCAGATCCCTATTCCTCCGGGGGCAACATGGGCTCATAGTTATTTTGAAGCCGCCGGATCCGGACAAAAACATCTGACCATCTCTCAAACCTTGGAATCCCCTAGATAACTGGATTCTGGATTTTTCCAATCCATTGTCAGTGGTGAACTGCTTAAATCCCCTATAAATAGGGGGTATAATACAGTTTTCTCCTTATTTTGTCATTCAAAAACAGGAGATGAATGACTCTCGGAATTAACAATGGGAGCAAACCTAATATCCTTTCAGGAAAATATCTTGTTTCTTTAGTTGTTAGCTATATCTATCTACCAGAGTTTAGCCATTGGATGGGGGTGTCTATGACATTACAGTGTGGAATAGTTGGACTGCCTAATGTTGGAAAATCCACTCTATTCAATGCGTTGACCCAGACAATGAATGCTGAAGCATCAAACTATCCATTCTGCACGATAGCTCCAAACCTTGGTAGAGTCGGTGTTCCAGACGAGAGACTGGAAAATCTCGCCCGAATAGCGAATTCTAAAGAGATCATAAGATCCCAGATAGATTTTGTTGATATAGCCGGACTGGTTAGAGGGGCAAGTAGAGGAGAGGGACTGGGTAATCAATTTCTCTCGAACATCAGAGGAGTTGACTGTATACTGAATGTCGTTAGGTGTTTCGACGATGAAGATGTCGCTCATGTGGAAAGAAGTATTGATCCGGTCAGAGACATTGAACTGGTGCAGACGGAACTGATTCTGGCTGATATAGAGAATCTGGAAAATCGACTACAGAATCTTGGTAAAAAGGGCAAGATCACTGGCGATGTGAGTCCCAGCGAACAAATTGCTCTCATTGAAAAAATTCTGCCAACTCTAAATAGAGGGGAACCTGCTCTGAACGCTACCATCTCCAGAGATGAGGAGAGGGCTTATAGAATACTACAGCTTCTAACGGCAAAGAGACAATTTTTTGTCTGTAACCTGGGAGAAAAGGATATTGTCCCAGGCAATGACTACACGAAAATGGTCAGAGAATACTGCAAAAAGAACGACTACCAGTATGTAACCTGTTCAGCAAAGATCGAGTCTGAAATTGCTCTGCTTGAGACCGAGAAGGAGAAAGAGGAATTTCTTGCGGCCCTCGGTCTTCCTGAGAGGGGGCTTGATAAAATTATAAAAACATCCTACAGTCTACTGGACCTGATAAGCTTTTTTACCGTTGGTCCAAAGGAGGCACGCGCTT
>JAITBB010000008.1 GCA_031283795.1 Rickettsiales bacterium | reverse complement strand
TGTACAATTACCAGATAGCAACTACCTGTACGAAGGTCCCTGCATAAATGGTAGGAAAAATGGGAAGGGGAAAATTACCCGTCTAGGATGGTCTCGTCAATACTCCTATGAAGGTGAGTTTATAAATGGTAGTGAAACTCTACGCTCCAAAGCTAGTTGGGTGACCGCTGCTATACGCGCTAGAGACTTGAGGGGGCTTGTTGGCAACTCTGTCAGAAGACTTTTTAAAAAAGCTAGGAGACTTCTCCGGAATACGGCTAGACTCAGACGCGTTCGCAAATACCTAGGCCTCGCACAGGCCACAGAGGAGATTAGCAGACATGGGAATGTCGTAGAGACAGAGGAAAAAGATACAATGATATTTAATAGTAACCGGTAGAATTCGGGAATAGACCTAGTGTGTAAGGAAAGACTATAGGGTGTTTTTATCTAGGTCCCACAACCTCTCGAAAAGCTGAGAACGATGTAAGTGGATTTTTAAACCTAGAGAGAACCTCTGGAAAAGGAAAAAATAGAATTTCCTAGTCTGGTCCCAGGCCAATTAGTGGTGTGGTGGTGGAAAGTAACAGATAGAGGCCGACCTTTGCTCGATGTTGTTGTTGATATTTAAAAAACTTCTCTGTATCCTGGCAGCGGTCGTTTTGACTGTTCCACAATAGCTCAGCGGTAGAGCAATCGGCTGTTAACCGGTTGGTCGTAGGTTCGAATCCTACTTGTGGAGCCATGTTTGCCGAGCGAGATTTATCAATACTTCTCACCGTGAGGCCAAAAAATAAGTTTCTATAGATCTGGCTATACATTTAGCCAAATTCTTTCTGTACTCTGTAGATCTTAGTAGCATTTCATCACTCAGATTGGACATAAAACCGAGCTCCAGCAGTACTGACGGAAATTCATGCGCCAGAAGTATCCCAAAATTGGCGCTTCTGGGTACCCTAGATAGCATATTAATATTCTCCAGTCTGAAGTTTCGCGCCAGAGTGCTGGCAAATTTGACGGATTCACTGAAACTATCATTTTTGAACATGTCCACCAGGGTATCGAGTAGTCCGTATCTCATCCCACCTTCGCCGCTCCGGCTGACCACACTGTCGGCGATTTTTCTTCTTCTTCTGTTTAGTGTTGTCTCTGCAAGTCTGTAGACTGTCAAACCTCTGACTGTTCTGTTGGGATTTGAATCGGAATGTACCGATATGAGTAAGTTTACTCTTAGTGCTCTGGCCCTTGCTATTCTTTCTCCAATGCTCAAATAGTTGTCACTGTGTCTAAGCAGGTGCACTCTGATTTTCCTATTTTTCCTCAATTCTTTTCCTAGAACTCTAGCAAATTCAAGATTTATATCTTTTTCTCTGGAACCCATGGCGCCCAGAGCTCCAGGATCCACACCACCATGGCCAGCGTCTATGGCTACCACAAAGTGCACGTTCTCTCTGGAAAATAGACCTCTAGCCTTCCTAAGGAATCCATTCTCCTTTACTTTCTTGGATACTAATTCTCCCAAAAGATCATTAAGATCTGTCTCACCATTATTTTGTTTTTCCAGATCATCGGTAATCTGCCCATCATCCGCTAGATTGTTTAGTGTAATGATATCATCGATATCCTTCGCTCTAACGGTTCTTGCTATCACATCATCCAGGATTTTGCTATTCCCTCCGGTCTCCCGAAGTTCATCACCGGTTGATAGGAGGTCCAGTATGGTATAAGCCATATCTGTGTCCGTTGAAACATCAACAGCTGGAGAACTCGGACCACTGTCGGCCTCCACAATCTTTGCTACGTATCTGTCGAGTTCACTGGCCATTGGACCAGACACTCCTGTGGTCAGGAGGGCAAAAAACACAAAAAGCCTTGAATTTCTTAGTAACTGCACTCCACTAAACTCCTAGCGACCTCTCTGTCAAAATTAAACAGACCAGAGGATTATAGTCAATTCATAGAACCAGTCATTTGCAAGTGTTGTCCATCACTCTTCGAAACTCGGAGCTCCGGAGAACTGGAGGGGTTCGCGCTACTCCGTGCATCCTTCCACATTCGGGCCTCGGACCACGTGGACTGTGGAACTGGACCGACGCAAAACTTCCGCATTCCCTATAGGGAAAACGCCTGGAGCAAACTTGCTGGAAGCTGTCTAGGATTCCATTCCGGCTGTTCCGGCCATGAGCCCATATTTTCTCCATCTGCTGGCTATATGCTTCTTCAGATCTTCGAGGGCAACCTTTGCATACTCTGGATTTGTCTTTCGTATGTACTCATAGCGAGTCTCGGCATAGAGATAGGTTTCCAGAAGGTCTAGTTTTGGTTCTCGGCTATCTATCTGCAAAGGGTTCTTACCCTGCTCGGCCAGCGCTGGATTGTATCTATAGAGCATCCAGAGTCCGCTTTCTATGGCATTTTTCTGCTGCGTGAAACTGGTCTCCAGTGGGGCCCCATGGGCTATGCAGGAAGAATAGGCAATAACGATTGAAGGACCACCATACTCTTCAGCTTCCCTTAGAGCTCTCAGGGTCTGCATAGGGTTGCCCCTGATGGCCACCTGGGCCACATATATATTGCCATAGGTCATAGCTATAGCGCCCAGGTCCTTCTTATGGGTTTTTTTACCGTCTATGGTGAATTTAGCCGATGCACCGAGATTTGTTGCCTTCGACGCCTGACCTCCGGTATTTGAATAAACCTCTGTGTCCATGACTAGAACATTAATATTTTTGCCACTAGCCAGAACATGGTCCAGTCCACCGAAACCAATGTCGTAGGCCCAGCCGTCTCCACCAACGATCCAGATGCTTCGCGGTAGCATGACATCGATGATCGCGGTCAGATGGAGTGAATCAGAACTTTTGATTCCGGCCAATTTTTCTCTGGCGGTGGAGATTCTTTTTCTCTGCTCCTCTATGTCTTTGTCCCTTGTTCCGTTGGAATTCTCGATGATAGAGTTAACTAGGCCATCGCCTAACCTATCCTTCAGTCGGGTCAGCAGCTCTATAGCCTCTCCTCTCTGGGTTTCCTGGCTTATCTTGAAACCAAGACCAAACTCTGCATTGTCCTCAAAGAGTGAGTTGGACCAGGCTGGCCCTCTACCCTCTCTGTTCTTAGACCATGGTGTTGTTGGCAGATTACCACCATAGATGGAGGAACAACCCGTGGCATTGGCAACAATCATTCTGTCTCCGAAGAGTTTTGTGATCAACGACAAATATGGTGTTTCACCACAGCCGGCACAGGCCCCCGAATACCTAAAGAGTGATTCCCTATACTGTATGTCCTTCACATTTGCCGGATCATTCACCCGAGTACCATCTATAGTGTCGAAGAACTTCCTATTTTTTATCTCCTTCTCCAGGACATCCTGCTTGTGCTGCATAGATAACGCCTGCACAGGACAAGCTATGGTACACAGACTGCAGCCGGTACAGTCCTCCGGGGAAATCTGGACTGTATACCTCTGTTCTCCACTCTTGTCACCCACCGCCTCCTTAAACCTGAAACAGGCCGGAGCCTTGCTAATTTGGGCCTTTGTGTAGAGTTTAGCATCTAGGCAGGAATGGGGACAGGAGAGAACACACTGGCCACACTGAATGCATTTACCACTGTCCCAGATGGCTATTCTATCCGCTATGTTCCTCTTCTCATACTTAGCCGTATCCGTTGGAAACGTGCCATCTATGGACATCTCTGACACCTTTAGGCTCTCACCCTGTCCCGCTATCAGTTTTGCTGTGAACCGTCTTACGAATTCCGGAGCATCGGGAAATGTCTGATTTTTCATCTCTAGAGTGCTATCAGCAACCTTTGGGTAGTGAACCTCATAGAGATGACTCAGGGAATCGTCTACAGCCTTTATGTTGTTATTAACGATTTTTTCACCCTTTTTACTATAGGTCTTAATTATAGCTTTTTTAATCTCGCCTATGGCCTCGTCAGGGTCTATAACGTCGGAGAGTTTGAAGAAACAGGTCTGCATTATGGTGTTGATCATCATACCCATGTTTGCCCTCTCGGCAACCTCATAGGCATCTATTGTGTAGAGTTCCACATGCTTCTCTATTATCTCCTCCTGAACAGTTCTAGGCAATTGATTCCAAACCTCATCCTTCGAATAGTGAGAATTTATCAGAAGTGTACCCCCGTCTCTGATCCTTCCCAGGACATCTATTTTGAAGAGAAAATTGAACTGATGACAACCTATGAAGTCGGCTTTCTGCACCAGATAGGTGGAATCTATTTTGGTTCTGCCAAATCTTAGATGTGATTCGGTGATGGAGCCGGATTTTTTTGAGTCGTAGACGAAATAGGCCTGTCCATAGTACTCCTCCTTATCACATATTATCTTGATCGTATTTTTATTAGCTCCCACCGTTCCATCACTTCCCAGACCGAAAAATATAGCTTCCTTCACGCCGCCACGCCTGAGTACAAAATCCTTCGGATATTTTATGCTTGTGCCAGTCACATCGTCATCTATCCCCAGGGTAAAATGGTTCTTTGACTTTGCCCTATAGAGTTCGTCATACACTCCTCTCACCATAGCTGGGGTAAAGTCCTTTGATGACAGACCATACCTGCCGCCAATGACCTCAATGTCTCCTCTCTTCTCTTCCCTCAGGGCCGCCACAACATCCAAATAGAGCGGTTCTCCCAGGCTACCCGGTTCCTTCGTTCTATCCAGAACAGCTATTTTCCTGACCGTCTTTGGTAATACTCTAACAAAATCCTTCGAAGAGAACGGTCTATAGAGTCTAACCTGTAGAACACCGATTCTTCCGTTCTTCATGGAATTCACAACTTCTCGAACTGCCTGTACTCCAGATCCCATCAGAACAATTACATTCTCTGCATCTCTATCACCATAGTAGTCAAATAATTTGTACTTTCTCCCAGTTAGTCCGGCAAATTCCTTTAGATAGGAGCTAACTATTTTAGGAACGGCGTTGTAGTATTCATTAGAAGCCTCTCTTCCCTGAAAATATACGTCAGGATTCTGCGCTGACCCCCTCATAACCGGTTCGTCCGGCCTTAGAGCCCTGCTGCGATGTCTTACCACGTACTCCTCATTGACTAGAGCCCCTATGGTCTCATCATCAAGCAGCTCTATCTTATTGATCTCGTGGGATGTTCTAAAACCATCAAAGAAATTTATAAAGGGTATTCTGGACTCGAGTGTGGCCAGATGGGCTATCAGAGCCATATCCTGAGCCTCCTGTACCGAGCCACTAGACAGCATGGCGAATCCACATTGTCTGACTGACATGACATCCTGGTGATCACCAAAGATAGATAGACCTTGGGCCGCCAAGCTCCTTGCGGCCACATGCATTACACAGGGAGTTAGCTCCCCGGCTATTTTGTACATGTTGGGTATCATCAGTAGAAGCCCCTGCGAACAGGTAAATGTTGAGGCCAGACTTCCAGTCTGTAGAGCACCGTGCATCGCTCCGGCAGCCCCGCCCTCACTCTGCATTTCCGTTACCGTCGGCTTTAGCCCAAATATATTTTTGTCGCCCTTGGCACAGAACTGGTCGGCCAACTCTCCCATAGGAGAAGAGGGGGTTATGGGATAAATTGTAAAAACATCTGACATTTTATAGGCCACTCTGGCCACAGCCTCGTTACCATCTATGGGCAACTTTTCGAATTTCCTAGGGGTCATCTCTGCACCGTTTGTTTTATGTGGTACTTATAGAACAGCTCCCAGTAATTGCAATACAGAAATTAATGAAGTGGATTATCTACGACTATTGATCTAAAAATTCATTCATGTATTGATAACCTTCGGTATGCGACTAGTTACCAACTGACTGCACATGACAGAACTGGTCGAGAATTTTCAATAATAGGTGAGGATGGACAGTGCGTTCAAATGATGATTTTGTTTACATTCTTCTTGGAACAAATGAGGGGGATAGAAAAAATAACCTGCCACTAGCCCTAGATAGACTCTCCGAGGAGGGAGTGAAGATTCTGGAGGTGTCTCCAATCTACATAAATCCAGCTCTTCTGCTGAAGGGTTCCCCCGATGACTGGAATAGGCCCTTTTACAATTGTGTAGCCAAGGTCGACACAGAACTGTCTCCAGAGAATCTCCTACGGCTCTGCAAACATATAGAAATGGATCTAGGGCATGATTTTAGTAGAAAATTTGCCCCCAGAACAATTGATCTGGACATACTATTCTACAAAAACCAAAGGATAGAGAGTGAAACACTGACCATACCCCACAGAGGAGTATATAGTAGGAGTTTTGTCCTTGATCCACTATCGTTCCTCTATCCGGAAAAGGTCAGGGGCCATTACACCAACTCCCACCAGCCATTGTTTATGGGAATATTGAACGTAACCCCCGATTCCTTCTCGGATGGAGGGAAACACAGCAGTATGGAGTCCTTTACTAGGACATTTGAGAGTTGGGAGAGGGAAAATGTAGCGATTATAGACATAGGCGCCGAGTCAACAAACCCAAATTCCAGTCCCCTGCCGGAGGATGAGGAAATAGCTAGACTAGAGCCAGTTTTTGACTATATCGGGAATAGAAATTTTGGGCATCTCAGACCTCTGCTGAGCATAGACACCTACCATCCAGGAACCGCCGAGCTTGCTCTAGAAAACGGTTTTGACATAGTGAATGATGTCAGTGGTCTTGAGAACGAAAAAATGCTGGATTTAGCCAGAAACCACGGAGAGGCGAGGTTCATTTTTATGCACAACCTGGGACTACCCGTAAAAACTGGGGATACTATCATTGGCAACCCGCTGGAGGAAATCGGAAGATATATCGAGGATAGAGCTGATACCTTCGATAGGATCGGCATCAATAAAAACAGGCTCATATTCGATGTCGGTGTAGGTTTTGGAAAAACAGCGTCCCAGAACCTGGAGATATTACAAAACATCGAATATTTTCACCAATACGGATTTAAGATTCTAGTGGGTCACTCGAGGAAATCTTTCATGAAAGTTTTCACCTCGGCAGAGCCCCGATATCGTGATCTTGAGACCATCGCCATGTCGCTGGGACTTGCGAAGAATGTAGACATTCTACGAGTACACACCCCCATCGAACACAACAATGCGCTCCTAGCCTCCGATCATCTGAACAATCAATTCATATGATAATGCCAGTCATGAGGTGGTACACTATACTAGCCCCCTGAGTTCTGAGGAGAGTTCAGTTTCTCCTTCAGTGTTTTAAGTTTCTGCATTAGGTCTTCGTTGTTATCACTCTCGGATTTTTCCCCCTCCTCTTCTTCTTCGTCATCCTCCTCCTC